>JAQUUG010000053.1 GCA_028693965.1 Bacilli bacterium | reverse complement strand
TTTTATGGTGGCATTGCTGGTGGTTCAACTAGTGGTGGTACTTTTAGAGCTGTAATAGCAACACTTAGTTAAAATAGTTATTTATAAATATAAAAATGATTACAGTTTATATTACTATTTGACTTTTTTAAAACAATGTATATAATAGTATACATTGTTTTGAGGTGTAATATGGGAAAAGAATTACCTAAAAAGATTGTGAGCGCAAATTTTATTGAATCTGCATTTGAATATATTGATTCTGGCACGGAAGGCGCTATATATTGGAATGGGTATAATGATAATCAAACTGTTCTTAAATTATTTTATGAACTAATGCCTAGTTTTACAAAAGAAAATAAAATAATAAAATTACAAGTGTTAGCTGAAATAGCCGATAGACATTATCTTCCTGCAGAAAAACCTGTTTCTACAATGAGTGACGATGAGGAATATGTTGGATATGAGATGACTACACCTTATCAGCATGGTGATAACCCTTTTTTCAAAAATTTAGATGATTTGTTTTTGATGGGTACAAAGATGCAATGTTTTGAAGCACTTAGCGCGACTAATGAAAATTTGAAGATTCTTCATGGATTAAAAATATATGTTAATGATTTAAAAACTGCTAATATATTATTAGATGGTGATTTGAAACCAACTTTCTGCGACATTGATAGTTTTTTAGTTCCAGGAATACCGCAAACTGATGATGATATTTTTTATACAAATAGTTTATTTGAGCAATTATATCCTAATACTTGTTTAACACCAATTAATAATGATCGTTTCATGCTAGGTTTGATGAGTTTAAACTATTTTATGGATAATAATGACTTAATATATACTCCAACCATGGAACTATTTGAAAGTCTAACATCAATGGCTACAATTAATAGAAATGGGAAAAATATATTAAAAGCTATTTTATCTGATTCATTAGATAAGCCATATATTAGTGAGCTATTAAAAGAACTAGATCCCGAGCAAGAATTGTTTAGTAAAGATAAAATTAGAGATATGGTTAGAAACTAAGAGATTGATGCAAATTAATCTTTTTTTCTGGTTGAAGAAGATTAATTGTTGTGCTATAATTGATATGAAAGTTAAGGGGATGTACATATGGCTAAAAAGAAAAAACAGAAAGAAGATAAAAAACCTAATCAAGGTTATCAAATTGAACTAAAAGGAGTTTTACTCATATTAATAGCTATTATTGGTTTTGGACAATTTGGAATAGTTGGTAATTTAATTGCTTCTTTTGCCGCTTTTATTGTTGGGACATGGTACAATGTTTTATTAGTATTAGTTTTTATAATAGGCGCTTACATGATTATAAAAAGAGAAGCCCCTAATTTTTTTACAACAAAACTTATTGGTTTATATATAATGATTATAGCAATTTTAACTTTATCTCATACAGGATATGTTGAAAAAAATGATTTAGAAGGTTTTGATATTATTATTGAAACAGTTAATAATTTTATGGGCTCAACGATATATTTAGATACTATTTCAGGAGGCGGAATAATTGGAGCTTTATTTTCCACTTTATTTGTTAAGCTTTTTGAAGTAAATGGAACTAAAATTGTTATATGGACATTATTCCTTTGTGGCTTTATTTTATTATCAGGTATTACTATTGCTGATGTTATTAAAAATATCCGTAAAAGAACTAAATCTGTTATTAAACATGTTAAAGATAGTAATATTAAGTCTGAGGTAGAAAAAGCCGAAAAACAATATGAAAAAGATGAACGAATTGTTGTATCAAGTGTAGATGAATTAATTCATATTGCTGATGAAAAACAATTCTCCAAAAGTCCAGATACAGTGGAAGTTGTAGAAAGAAAAGAAGAAGTGTTAGAGGAAGAGTTTCAGGATAATAAAGGTTATCAGTATCCACCAGATAGTTTACTTGCAAAACCAATCAAAGCAAAAAGTGGTGAAAATCAAACTAACGTTAAAGAAAATGCTCGTGTTTTAGAACAAGTATTTAAAGATTTCTCTATTGAAGGAAAAGTAGTTGCCGTTAATATTGGACCAGCAGTAACCCAATATGAAATTGAACTCAAAGCAGGTACTAAAGTTAGTAAGGTTTTAGGAATTAATCGTGAGATAGCGCTTGCTTTAGCAGCTAAAGACGTCAGAATTCAAGCCCCAATTCCTGGTAAAAAAACTATTGGTATTGAACTTCCTAATAAAGTTATTTCAATGGTAACAGTTCGTGAGATATTAGAGGCTGTTCCTAAAAAATTAAGTGATAGTAAGCTTTTAGTAACTTTAGGTAAAGATATTATGGGTAATTCTATTTGGTGTGAAATTAATAAAACACCCCATTTATTAGTAGCTGGAGCGACTGGTTCAGGTAAATCGGTATGTATTAATTCCATTATTATTTCTATTTTGATGCGTACTAAACCTGATGAAGTTAAATTAGTTTTAGTTGATCCTAAAAAAGTAGAACTTTCTATGTATAATGGTGTTCCACATCTTCTTGCACCTGTTGTAACAGAGCCTAAAAAAGCCAACATTGCTCTTAAAAAGATTGTTGTAGAAATGGAAAGACGATATGACTTATTTAGTGATAGTGGCACTAAAAATATAGCCGGTTATAACACTTTAATAGATAAAAAGAATGAAACTTTAATTGAAGAAGAAAAAGTTAAAAAACTACCATATATTGTTGTTATTATCGATGAACTTGCTGATTTAATGTTAGTTGCTGCTAAAGAAGTAGAAGATTCAATTTTGAGAATCACGCAAATGGCAAGAGCGGCGGGAATTCATTTGATAGTTGCTACACAAAGACCGTCGACGGATGTTATTACCGGTTTAATTAAAGCTAATATTCCATCAAGAATAGCTTTTGCTGTTAGTAGTAGTATTGATTCAAGAACTATTTTAGATATGACTGGTGCTGAGAAGCTACTTGGTAAAGGAGATATGTTATTCTTACCAATGGGAGAAAATATGCCAATCAGAGTCCAAGGAACTTTTATATCCGAAGAAGAAATTAAATCAGTAGTAGATTTTACTGTTGCTCAGCAAAAAGCCCGTTATGATGAAACGTTATTAATGGATGAAGAGGAAGCTAAAGCTACAACTATGGTGGAAAATGACAATGATTATGAAGAACCACTTTATAATGAAATTGTTGAGTTTGTGGTTACTCAAGGTAAAGCTAGTGCTTCATTATTACAAAGACGTTTTCGTCTAGGTTATAATAGAGCAGCTCGTGTTATTGATTTATTAGAAGAAAGAGGTATAGTGGGACCAAATAATGGTTCTAAACCAAGAGAAGTATTAGTAAAACTAGAAGATCATGATAATTAAAAAATAATTTATTATGAATCATTAATAATTGAGTTTAAATATATAATAAAAGTAGTAAAAATGTAATAAAAATATTGTAATGTTAAGAAGCTTGATGTATAATAACCTCCTATATAGGGGGTTTTATTATGATAAGTAATCGTATTGTTTTATCAGAGGATAATAAAATTGCTATTCCCGTAATTGTTAGAAGTGATAAAGAAGGATGGATTCCTAATTTTGAATTATGGGAAACATTTGTAGAAAGAGATACTTGTTATATAGAATGTACACAACGATTTAGAAAACTAGAGAACAGTTACGATATAACTAAAATTGATGAAAAAGTAGGTATGTTCAATAAAAAAACGTTAATGATTTATTGAAAAGCAATAGTAAATGTATCATCATTGGCAAAAATCAACAAAATTTATGGAGGAACACTGCGTGCTACAGATTGGAAAAGAAGATATGCAGTATATTTTAGTTCAACTACAAATAGATCATGGTTACACGATATATTGTTTGATCCTATTCCTCCTCAACATGTTGTGCATCATATTAATGGTGTATCTTTCGATAATAGAATTGAAAATCTTCATATACTACCGAAAAAGGAGCATGATGGAATTACACATCCTACTTTAAATGTAAGGAAAAATATTTTTCTTAACAGTGATATATATTTTATATTATTAAGAGAAAAGATGATTAATGATTTTATAAATGAAGTTGATTTATACGCTATTAATGAAGAAAAAAGGAAATTTATTGCCATGTTTGCTTTTGGCAATTTGGCATTAGCTAAAGAAATAGTATCAAGAATGCAAATAGAAATAAATTTAGACAGTGTTTCCCAAAGTATTTCATTAAATAGAAAATTAAACCCTCATTTGTCAGAATCGTATTTGGATTATTATGAACTTTATAAATATTTAAAAAAGCCAAAAACTATTACTAAAAGAATATCAAGCAATCAAATGAAATTTTATTAATTTAGGAGGTAATATATGCTTTATTATGGCGGACAAGAATTATATGACATACCTATTGATGGTATAATTGTTTTACCACAGGTAAGACGTAAAAAGAATGTTGAATTTGAAGAAATTGCAGCATCCATTGAAAATGGTGAATTAATTACTAATCTAAATGTAGCTAGATTAACTTTGGAAATATTAAATGAGTACGTTGAAGTGCTAAGTGAAATGAATAAATGTACTGTAAATGTTGATTATAAGAGACAACCTGATGGTTTTTATTATGTCTTAATTGCTGGACATACACGTTTGGAGGCTATGAAACATATTCAAGATAAGCGTAAAGAACAAGTTGTTACGGCTGTTAAAATTCATAAAATAAATTCAATTATGGATATAATTCGTCTTCAATTAGAAGAAAACCTACATTCAAAACCATCTATCGAAGAAAGAGCTAATACGATTGTTAAGATGTATCAAGTAGGGAAACGTCTAGAATTTTGGAGTGATGATAAATCTTTTAAGAAGGCTATAATTGGTGACTACGGAGGACGAATGTCAACTAAAATAGTAACTGAAGCTTTATCATTTTCAACTTTGTCACCACTTATTCAAAGATACATATTTAATGGTAATTTACCATATGCCGTTGGGGTGGAAATGGGTAAAAATTATGCGATAATAACTGAATATGAAAAAATGTTTGGAGAATATGACTATAGTATTGAAAGTCGTGTTGAATTACAATGTTCTATTTTGATAACAAAAATGCAAAATGCTAAAAGCATAAGAAAGTGTTTGGAAATCATAGCTAGTAGAATACAATATTTTAAGAGTGCTATTAACAAAGATGATAATCAGAGTCTCATGGAGTTTTGGAATCAAACATCTAAACTAGATGAACAGTTTCACATGAAAATGTTACTTAATGAATACAGGAAAGCTCACTTGAATTTAACTCATTTGTCGGTAGATACATTTGCAAAATTATATCAACTTGATACGGAAATTACTGGTATTCCCCATACTGATGAGTTAAATAGTTTAAGCGGACTATATAGTGAGCATCAAGCAATACTTGATAAAAAAAAGTTAAATTTTCCTAAAGAAAAATCTATAAAAATAGGGATAGAAGAAAGTTATGACGGAAAGCCATTAGCATCAATTTCAGATGGTAGTAAATCATTTTTAATCCATGTTGGTGGTTCAGATATATATTGGACATCTGAATCTCCTGCTGAAGATAATACATTTCGTATTAATTCTAATAACGAATTTTATCAGCCGTTATTAGAATTAATAAATCAAGCAAGAACGCATGATTATAAATATAGTTCTGTTTTCAATAACAATGACTTTACTTGGATTAGTGAAGCAAGAGAACCTGAAATATCTCATAAATTAATCATTCATCAAGGAAAAGATTTTTTTGATATTACTTTTAATTTAAACCCACTAGATATGTATTCATCAGGAAGGTGTTCGATTTGTTTTTGTCAATCAGGAAGCCGTAATCAGACCATAGCTTGCTTATTTAGTGAACTTTATAATAGGCTTTGTATCCATGGTGATAAGCGTATAAAGCATATAAAATAATGAATTACTATTTTTTAATAATTTATTTTTATAACTAATTTATAAAGATTAAGGAAAATTAAATATGTTAAAATATGATTTAAAAGATTTATCTTTGTCAGCAATAGCATTAAGAACGTTAAATAGTGATGAAAATGATAAAATAAGAAAAATTATGGAATGGGAAATTAAAAGAAGATTTAGAAATACTGGAATTCACTATGACGATTTTTTGCAAAGAGAAAATGTGGTTGCTCAAAGAAGAGGGTATAATGAAGATAATTATTTGTTTAGTCAGAATGTATCTATGCAACAATTAATGAAAATTTATTTTGAGTATTTATGTAATTATAGTACTGTGCATAATTATTTTAATGATGTAGATATTCCAGATTTTCTGCATAATTTTTTTTACTTCACTAGAATCTGCTAGCAGTACGAGATTTGACAATGCAACACTTATGTTTAGCGAAACTCATCTATGCAATATTAACTATAAGCTGCAACCGTTTTTTGAAAAAATTGTTGCTCAAGAAATAAAAAACATTAATAAAAGAGATACTTCAAGATTACTAGAAGCAATTAAAAATGAACTTATTTTAAGATTACATAGCCAAAAATTGAACGTTTTTGATGACAATGATGCTACTGATGTTATATCGTTTGATTTGCTTCAAAGTGATGAAGGCCAAGCGTTTTATGAAGAAATTGATTTATTTGGCGAATATTTTTTAATGAAACATGGTATAAAAGAAGAAGATTTTAGTGAAAAAATATTTGGAACAGTTTCGCCAATAATGAAGGCAGGATTGGCTGTTATGTTGCCGATAAACAAATATGCCCAAGATACTTATTTATTTCCATATCTTGTTATGAATATAATTGCTATGAAAGATGCTAGTAAGTTAAGATTGCAAAGGAAAAGATTAATGCAACAAGCTAAAAGTTGTTTCAACGTTGATTATACAGAAATTAACGTTCCAAAACAATTGAATTTTAAAAAATAAAATAATTGTTAAGGTATATAATATGTGAAAAAAGAGGAGTATTATGAAAGATAATTTATTATTAGCTAAGAAATTGTTTATTCAAGGAAATTATAAAGAGAGTAAAAAGATTTTTAGAGACAAATTGAAAAAAGTAACCAACAAGAGGGAAAGAGCTATCATCTTATATTATTTAGCTCAGATTTCAATAGAAGAAAACAATTTAGAAAAAGCGGAATATTTTTGTAAGAAGATTATTAATTTAGATGAAAAAAATAGTTTGAGCTTTGCAATTTTAGGGCGACTAGCTTTTTTGAAAAATGATTTTGAAATGGCATTGAATTATTTAGAATTAGGAGCTTTTTATGATCCTAGTGATCTCAGTTCAATTCATTATGATCTAGCAAAGCTATATTTACACGTGAAACAAATTTCTAAAGCACAATATGAATTTAAATATCATATTTCACATAATATAAATCCAAATCCTGATAGCTACATCATCTTGATTAAATCGTTATTTTATAGTAATAGTTATAGTGAAGCTTTAGACTATATTAATATGGCACTAAAAAAAGGGTATTATAATGCTATTTTTGATTATATAATAGGTGTTATATACTATTATGATAATAAAAAAGAGGAGTCATTACCATATTTAAAAAAGTATCTTAATAGTAATAGCAAAAATCATATTAATTGTAAGAAAGCTTTTGCTCATTATTTATTGGGTAATGTACAAGAAGCTCATAATTTTTATCATCAATTGATAGATTATAATATGTATAATCAAAGATTGGCTCAATCGCATATTAATAAACATAGACATTATTTAAGTGATAAAGATATTCATAGTGTATTTAATTTTGAACCTAATATAGAAAAATTAAAAGAAATTTTATTAACTGAAGAGAAAAAGATTATTGGGATTGAGGATAAATGGGGCCATTTTATTTATTATCCTAATTGTGGTTATACATTTGATGAAAATGGCAAAAAAATTGATGAAAATTATTTGTTAAT
>JAQUUG010000052.1 GCA_028693965.1 Bacilli bacterium | reverse complement strand
ATGACAATGTTATATATAACAATAGTACAACTTATATAACAGGGTGCGCTGCATCAAGCGAACCAACAACAGGATATATAACAGCTGGATATAGTGGTTGTGAGAATGCTTATAATACTGAAACTGGTTATTTAGCTTCAACAACAGGGAATATTACAGGAATATATGATATGTCTGGTGGAGCATGGGAATATGTTATGGGAGTTATGGAAGACTCCACTGATACAAACACTCCATTATCAGGAAGAAATAGTTCTTCTAATTCAGGGTTTAATGGCGTTTTAAGTTGTCCAACATGTGATAACGATGATGGTAGCGTAACAAGCATTAAAAATGGTATCAATTTTCCAGAAGCAAAATATTATGATTTATATGAATATGGAACGTCATCATCACAATATTCAATAGGAAAATTAGGAGATGCAACTAAGGAATTAGCTAATTTCGGTAAAAGTACTACTGAAACTGACGGAAGTAATAGATACGTAAGCTCTTGGTATCATAATTTTGCTTTTTCAGTTTCAACTTCTTTCCCTTGGGTTTTTAGAGGGGGAAACAGTAATGGAGGTATGGATGCTGGCGTGTTTGCATTAATAACTCATAGTGGTTATTCATACAGTAGTGTATCTTTCCGCCAAGTCTTAACAATTGAATAAAAAAATAAACGCTAATAACGTTTATTTTTTCTTAACATTTATTCCCATCACACTACCTAAGACAGTAAATAAAATTAATGATGAATAATAAATAAAATCAAATAATTTAAACTCATGACCAAGACCAATTATATCTAAAAGCATTAATAAAGCAATAAATAATAAAGCTAATTTTAATCCTTCTAACCATCCTTTAAATTGACTTCGTTTGCCAATTAAAAAGCCTCCTAACATTGTTGCTAAAATAGGAATAATGATTTTGATAACATCAACTACCTTATCACTAATTAAGTTAAAGAAACTAAAAATAGTCATAATGAGCGTTAAAACAATAATAGTACCAGCTATAAACCCTAAAGGCTTTACACTTTTTTTGAAAAATAACATCTTATCACCCTAATAAATTATATTCATTGTATAAATATATATGCTTTAACTCAATATATAGTAGGTGATAACTATGTATTTTACTATTATATATAAAACCATCTTCTTTTACTTTTTTATCATTTTTATATATAGGATTTTAGGTAAAAAGGAAATAGGACAATTAAGTATTGTTGATTTAATCGTTTCTATCTTAATTGTTGAATTATCGGCTATTGGTATTGAAGAAAAAAACGAATCTATTTTATTAGCAATAATTCCTATAATTATTATTGTTAGTATCCAAATTATTATTAGTTATGTAAGTTTAAAAAGCATTAAATTTCGTAATTTTGTTGAAGGAAAACCAACTGTTATTATTAAAAATGGACAAATTAACTTTAGTGAAATGCTTAAAATTAGATATAATATTGATGATTTACTTACTCAGCTTAGAGAACAAGGTATTGGTAATATTGAAAAAGTTAAATATGCAATTCTTGAAAACAGTGGAAACTTATCTGTATTTGAAAAAACAAGTGATTATCCAATGCCAATCATTATTGATGGCAAAATAGACTATTTTATTTTAAAAGAAATTAAAAAAAACAAAAAATGGCTTGATAAAATTTTAAATGAAAGAAATTTAAAAGTAGAAGATGTTTTCTATGCTTTCTATTCATCAAATAATACTTATATCATTACTAAAGAAGAACTTATTTAGTCTTTAAAAATTTAATAGTATAAAATAAGTGATGGAAAGTGACATATATAATATTAATACTCATCGCTAAAATAAGTCCCCAAATGCCAATTTTGAGTGATGAAGCAACATAAAGAATAACTAATTTAATGATAGTGCCATGTAAAGTACCTTTCATAGCTTCTTTTGATTTTCCCATTGCTTGCATTGAACCTGTTAAAGGAGACTGGATATAAAACAAGATAAAAACAGGCGCTAAAAAGTAAAGATAATTAATACCTAACTGCGTATCATAAATATTTTTAAGTAGAAATTCAGGAAAAAGCATAAATAAAATTGTTAGAATAAACCCAATACTAAAGGAAAATAAAAGAGCTTGTTTTATTTTCTTTTTTACTATGCTATACTGCTTTTTAACAAAATTATGACTAATACTTGGAATGATAGCTTGTGATATTGCTCCCGTAAAAAAAGACGGCATTAGCAGTAAAGGAATAATATAACCATTTAAAACACCATATTCAGTAGTGATAAAATTTTTATCATAGCCAAGTGAAAGTAAAGTATTAGTTAAGATAATAGGCTCTAAAAAATAACTAATACTACCAATAAACCTGGTACTAGTTGAAGGAATACTGATGTTTAAAACATCTTTAACATTACTTTTTATTGGTTTAAAATCTTCTTTTTTGATCTTAGAATTTTTTGGAACAAATATCATTAAAATCATAATTGATACTAGTTCACTAATAATATTTGATAAAACTAAAAAAGTAATAGTTGCAACAATACCTTGTTTTAAAAAATAAGGAATACCAATCATTAAAACAACTAAACGAACGATATCTTCTATAATATTTGATAAGACTTGAGGAAATACTTTTTCTTTTCCAAACAAATATCCTCTAATAATAGAAGAAATACTAATAAAAGGTAAAACAAAAGCAATTGCTAAAATAGGCAAGTATAAATCACTATCTTTAAGTAAAAAATTAGATAAAATGGGTGCTAGTAAAAAAACAGCTAAAATTACTAAAACATTAATAGCTAAAGACATAGGAATAATAGATAGTACTAATTTTTTATTATTCCTTGTTTTTTCACCAACTAACTTTGATATAGCAACAGGAAAACCAAATTGCGTTAGACTAATTAAGAGCATAAAAGACGGCATTATAAGCATGTATTTACCGATTATAGCTGTACCAATCATCCTTGTCATAACTATTTTAATGAACATTCCTAGCACTTTAGTTATAGCTCCACCAACTACTAAAATTAAAGTTGCTTTAATAAAATTACTTTTTTTCATATTTCTCCTTTAAAAATTGCATGTTTTCATATATAATATATATGTGAATAAATATAATTTATTTATAGGAGGTAATGAAATGGATATTACTTTTAATTCTAAAACAGAATTGTATGAAAGATTAAAGCCAGCTTTATTAACTAAACAAGAAGAAATGCGCCGTCATGGTTTTCCTTATATTAAAAAAGAAGATATATGGAATTACTTAATTGAAATAAAATGGAAGAATGCTCAAAATTTATCTTTATATGATATGGTAAGTGACATTTTAAATTGTGATAACTATATTTTAGATAATTATTTGAAAAAGAAACTTAATTCTAAGGAGCGCAATCTATATTTTAATACTGAAGAATAATTGAAAGAATGTGATTTTATGGAAGAAGAAATATTGACTTTTGATGTCATGCTTAATAATGTTAAAAAATATATTAGTGATGAAAAAGAATTATCACTAATTACTAAAGCATATAGATATGCTTATGAAAAACATTTTGGTCAAAAAAGATTAACTGGAGAAGATTATATAGAACATCCTTTGCATGTTGCTAATATTCTAATTGGTATTTATGCTGATAGTGCCACGATATGTGCCGCGCTTCTTCATGATGTTTTAGAAGATTGTGACATAACAAAAGAAGAACTAGAAGAACTATTTGGCAGTGAAATTACGACTCTAGTCGATGGTGTAACAAAAATAAATCGTCTTAATTTTGAGGGAGATAATGAAGCTACCATTGCCAATCATCGTAAGATATTAGTTGGTTTATCAGAAGATGTCAGGGTTATTATTATTAAATTAGCCGATCGTCTTCATAATATGAGAACGTTATGGGTTCATTCTGAGAAAACACAAAAGGAAAAAGCTAAAGAAACTTTAGATATTTTAATTCCTATCGCGCATCGTCTTGGTATGAGTAAAATGAAAAGTGAACTAGAAGATTTATCTCTTAGATATTACAAACCAGATGTTTATTTTTCTATTGTTGAAAAATTAAATCAATCTAAAGGTGAACGTGACAAAGAAGTTATGGATATGCAAGAAAGTGTTTCTAAACTTTTATCAGAGCATAATATTGTTCATGAAATAAAAGGACGTGCTAAAAGTATCTTTAGTATTTATAAAAAACTTGATAAAGGTAAAAAGTTTAGTGATATTTATGATTTACTAGCGCTTCGTGTTTACGTTGATACGGAGCAAGAATGTTACCAAGTTTTAGGAATCATTCATTCTAAGTTTAAACCAATTCCTAAACGTTTTAAAGATTACATTGCTATGCCTAAAACTAATCTTTATCAATCACTTCATACAACGGTCTTTGGAATTGATGGTAATTTATTTGAAATCCAAATTAGAACGTATGATATGGATCGAATTGCTGAATATGGTATTGCTTCTCACTGGTCATATAAAGAAAAAGGAAGTAATGCTAAAGCAGCACTTCAAAATACCATGGAACAAAAATTACAGTTTTTTAGATCAATTATTGAACTTAAAAATGATGAAAATAATGCTGAAGAATTTGTTAACTCCGTAAGAGAAGATGTCTTTAAAAATACGATTTATGTTTTTACACCAAAAGGTGATGTAGTAGAACTTCCAAGTGGTTCAACACCAATTGACTTTGCTTATAAAGTTCATAGTGAAGTTGGAGATAAGATGGTGGGGGCAGTTGTCAATGGAGCTATTGTATCTTTAGATTATAATCTTCAAGATAACGATATTATTAAAGTAAATACTAACAAAAATTCTTTTGGACCTAGTCGTGAATGGATGAATATGGCTAAAACTCTTCAAGCAAAAAACAAAATTAAATCTTTTTATAATAAAATAGATAAAGAAGAATATTTGAAAACTGGGGAAGATTTATTAAGCAAAGAACTTCGTAAGAGAAAAATTGCTAATGGGGACTTCTTTACCAATATTAATTTATTAAAAATAAATGAGGAATTAAAATGTAATACATTAGAAGAATTATATATCAATATTGGTAATAACAAATATACACCTAATCAAATTATTAATGTTATTTATAATGATAATGATACAAAAGAAGATATCATTTTAAGAAAAACTCGTAATAATGAAATCGTCTTACCAAACATTAAGAATGACATTATAGTAGATGGTATTGACGAAATTAAAGTAAATATTGCTGCTTGTTGTAAACCAATTCCTGGGGACGAAATTGTTGGTTATATTACTAAAGGTTATGGTATAACTGTTCACCGAATCATATGTCCTAATGTTAGTGAATCTAATGAAAGAATTATTAATGTTAGATGGAATGAAACCATTAATAAAAAGTATCCAACGACTATTTTAGTTCATGCTTTAGATAGTAAAGATGTTTTATTAGATATTATTTCTAAAACTTCCAATAGTGATATTGTTATTCAAAATATAAATAGTATTAATACATCAGAAAACTATATGTATGAAATCACTGTTTTAACAGAGGGTAAGGATAAGCTGATGAAGTTTATAAATGATGTTAAAATTTTGCCTAATGTCTTAGATGCTGAAAGAATTATTAAATGAGAGCTTTATTACAACGTAGTTTAAATTCGACTGTAGAAGTAAATAATCAAGTAATTGGTAAAATAGATTTTGGGTTAGTTGTTTTAGTAGGTTTTACAGATGGTGACAACCGTGATATAATTGATGACATGATAGAAAAAATTATCAATTTGCGTATTTTTGATGATGAGCAAGGGGTCATGAATAAATCACTCTTAGATATAAAAGGACAAATTCTTAGCGTTTCGCAGTTTACTTTATATGCTGATGCTACTAAAGGGCGAAGACCTAATTATATTAAAGCTTTAAATGGGACTCAAGCTAAGCCTCTTTATGATTATTTCAATCAAAAATTACTTTCCAAAGATCTGATAATAGGTTGTGGCCAGTTTGGAGCAGAAATGAAAGTTAATATTATCAATGATGGACCAGTTACCATCATGTTAGAAAGCAGGTAAAATATGATTAAAAACAAATTAGATTTTAAATTAATTAATATTGCTATTTTTACTTTAATTGTTTTTTTAGTTTATCAAACCGGTAATTTGTGGTTAGGATTAATAAACAAAGTTTGGAGTATTGCTATGCCTTTCTTCTTTGCTTTTATTATTGCATATGCGCTTCATCCTTTTGTTGATTCTTTAATTGCTAAAAAAGTTCCCAAAGCACTTAGTATAGGTATTGTTGTTGGAACAGTAATTGCTATTTTTTCTTTCACAATCATTTTATTAGTTCCGTTACTTACTGAGCAATTAACAAGTTTATTTAACTATATTATTGTTTTTGTTAAGGAACTATCAGTAGATTATGATATTAATTCTGGGCCACTACAAGAAACGTTATCGACAACTTTTAATAATATAATTGCAAATTTAGGTACTTATGTATCAGATGGTGCTGTTAACATTATTAATGTATCAATTAGTATGATTTCACAAGTGTTTATTATTTTCTCAGTAGCAATATACTTTTTAATAGATTTTGATGAAATAAGAAATAAAATTAAAAGATATTTACGAAGAAAAAGTACAAAAACATATTTATATTTTAAAGTTTTAGATAATGAAATGAAATTATATATAAATGGTTTTGTTAAAATTATGTTTATTACTTTATTTGAATACACAGCTGTTTATTTTGTAATTGGCCATCCTAACGCTATATTACTTGGTTTTTTAGCAGTAGTTGGTAGCTTAATCCCTTATTTTGGTGGTATGATTGTTAATACGATTGCTGCTATCACTGCGTTTGTTGCATCACCTGGTTTATCCCTTTTCATTAGAACTTGTATTGCTTTCTTTGTTTTATCCAATGTAGATGGTTATATTATTAATCCTGCTGTTTACGGTAAAACTAATAAAATTCATCCTTTAGTAGTCATTTTATCGGTTTTTGCCGGTGGAATTATATTTGGTATTATTGGTATTGTTATATCTTTACCTCTTTCAATAATTATTATTGCAACTTATAAATTTTACAAAAAAGATATTACTGAAAAAATTGAAGATATAAAAGAAAAAAATCTAGAAAAATAACAATAACTTTGTATAATGGGGGAATATATTATTATGGAAACGTTAGATGACATTTTAAAAAGACGAAGTATTAGAAAATATAAAGATGAAGCGATAAGTGATGAAGTAGTTAGTAAAATCTTATATTATGGGACTAAAGCTCCTTCAGCGCATAATAAACAACCGTGGCAATTTGTTGTTGTTAAAGACAAAGATATTATTAAACAAATTGCTGATCTGATGATTACTAAAGCCAAATTAGAAGAAAAAGTTAATGGTACTATTATTGCAACCGCAAACACGATGAAAGAAGCACCAATACTAATATTAGTTTTTAATAAATATAATGATTATAAACTTATTAATAACATGTTATCGATTGGTGCTTGTATTCAAAACATGTTATTGGCAGCTACATCTTATGGTCTTGGTAGCTTATGGATAAGAAACACAGTCATTGTTCAAGAAGAAATAAAAGAAATGTTTCAAAAAAAGGATATGACTTTGGCTTCAGTAGTATCACTTGGTATTGCTGATGAAGAACCAAAGGAAAGACCTCGCATAGCCTTAGAAGAAATTATAGAGTGGAAATAGGTGAGAATATGATTATACAAAAACCCAAAGGAACTTATGATGTTTATGGAGATAAAGGTAAAAAAATTAACTATTTAGAAAACTTGATTAAATCATTGATGGAAAAATACAATTATCAATATTTTAGAACGCCCATCTTTGAAAGTACAGAACTATTTCATCGTGGTGTAGGGGAAACAACTGATATTGTTTCTAAAG
>JAQUUG010000051.1 GCA_028693965.1 Bacilli bacterium | reverse complement strand
GTTGGTAAATGAGTGATTCGAACAGCACTATCCGTTGTATTTACACTTTGCCCACCGGCTCCACTACTACGATAAACATCTATTTTTAAATCACTATCTTTAATGTCAATGTTTATTTCATTGTCATCAAAAAGAGGGGTAATATTAATAGATGCGAAAGATGTATGTCGTCTAGAATTAGAATCAAAAGGCGACAATCTAACTAAACGATGAACACCTTTTTCTGATTTTAAGTAACCAACGGCATAATTACCCTTAACTAATATAGTAGCACTTTTTATACCAGCTTCTTCACCGTTTTGCATGTCAACAATTTCAACTTGATAGCCTTTTTTTTCACACCATCTCATATACATACGATAAAGCATCATGGCCCAATCACAAGCTTCAGTTCCCCCAGCTCCAGAGTGAATTTCTAAAATAGCATTGTTTTTATCATATGGTTCATTTAATAACAATTTTATTTCTAAAGTATTTAACGTATTAGCAACAGTATCTAGGTTACTTTCTATAAGATTTTTTGTTTCTTCATCATATTCATTTTTTAAAAGATTTAATAATTCTATATTATCTTGAATTTCTTGTTTTAACTCTTCTAATGATTCTAAAGTTTTTTCTATGTCATTTATTTCTTTGATAACTTGTTCACTCTCCTGGCGATTGTTCCAAAAGTCATCTTTATTCATTTGTTCTTTTAATTCCTTTAAACGCTTAGTTTTATTTAATGGGTCAAAGGGACCTCCATAACTCGTTAAGTCTTTGTTCATATTCTTGATAGTAATTCATTAATTCACTAATTTCCATTTAACACCTCTTCTAATTTATATACAAAATCATACCATGTTTTACTTGATTTGGGAAGATGTTGAAACTATTTTTCACAGAAAAACTGCTAGTAATTTTTTAGCAGTTTTATTATTTAGTTTCAATTAAAAATATTTGTTTATCAAAAGAACCTTTTTTATTTTTTTTGGTTTCTTTCACTATTTTTAAATCATCTTGACTTACCTTTTTGTATTTTAAAATAGCTTCAATAACTTCTAAAATATCAGCTATTTCTTCAATGTTATCATCTTCTAAATATTCGTTCACTTCTTCTAATAATTTTTCATCTAGTTTATGTTTATACTCATTATCATCTAATATTCTAATAATAGCTTCTTCACCATTATTTTTAATAATATTAGGAATATTATCTCTAACTAATTTATTAAAAATCATTTGTTTATCCTCTTTAAGATAAAATAGCGACAATCATAAGCACAATTGTTTTTTAAATAATTATCTTTACTAGCTATATCATTAATATTATTAAACAAAGAATTATTTTTTTCACAAAAACCTTTTAATCGTAATTTACCATATGACCAGTCCCCTAGAATATAATCATAGTCTTTAAAATATTCTGTCATTTTATTTTGAACTTCTTCTTTATTGAATGCTTCACGGTAATCTTGCATTAGTTCATATTCTAATTCATCAAATATATATCTTTTCATTAATACTCCTTTTTAAAAGCATCAGCTATTTCATTATATTTACTTAGACTTGATCCTGAGTTCCAAGTCATATAACCACCTGTTAAACCAGCATTATATAGTCCTTGAATTTCTTCAGATATTTTCTCAGCATCATATTCAATATAGGGCGCTTTAATGGTATTATAAGCCTGTATCCAGGTTCTTACTATAGCTGGGGTTGGTATTTCTGTTTGCCTTGCTGCAGCATATTTACCCCAAGTACTTAAAAGCGTATATGGAACTGTCCATACAATTTCTTCAATATTGTAGTCATGAGCTCCAAAATGATCTGGATAAGGCATCGCACTTATTACATCAACAACATTTGATATGGCTGGCCAGTACTGACCATAAGCTGTTACATAAGAATGGGCTGATTCACCAAAAACGTCAGCAGATACATAAACACCTAAATTGTGTAGTTCATCAGTAGCATACATTAAAAATCTTTGAATAGATTGAGCTTTTTCTTCATCATAGGTGTTTTTCAAATCAATGATACCATCTTCTTCTAATCTACCTAAATGATCTGGAAATCTAACATAATCAAACTGTATTTCATTAAAGCCCATCTCCGTAACTGCTTCTTTAGCCAGTTCTACATTAAACTCCCATACATCTCTACTATATGCACTTGGCCAATAAGAACTATTATGAGAATAAGGTTCCCCCGTTTTTGCATCTGAAATAGCTGATTCAGGATGATCCTCAACATAATATGAATCTTTAAAAGTTGTAATACGACCTATTACATAAAGTCCAGCATCTTTAATTTTTTGGATAGCTTCTTTATAAGCATCGTAACTATTAGCAGCATGACTATAATTAGTTGGTGACATTTCTTTCATTACTTCTGATGGATAACCAGGTCTTGTATTATCTTTAATATCAACAACTAAGGCATTAATATTATTTTTTAAAGCAAAATCAATATAATCATCAACATTACTTATAGCACTCACATTTAAATATAGTGCTCTTACTTCATCAGGCATAACGTTATCTTCAAAACTAACTTTTTCTCTTGGATAATAATCCAAATTAGCGGCGCTACCACCACCTAAAGTATTAGTTCTTTTTAGATGAGTTTGATAAGTACCATCTTCATCATAGTTAGCAAGAGCTTCTTCTTCCGTTAAAACAAGATACTTGCCATAGATATACCCTTCTTCATCATTCAATTTTACTTTATATTTGTTAACTACTCCATCCTCGACTTTATCATAACCAATAACTTCTACTTTGTCACCTTTATTTGCTAAACCAAGAATACTACTATCTGTTTCATTAACATAAATGGTAGCTGGTGTTCTTACATATAATTCTTCTTCTAAAACAATATCATCACGATTTAAAGTAACATTATCTTTAGAAATTAAATATTCTTTTTGATTATAATTTACTTGATAATAAGTCTTATCTTTTTCCGTATCAATAACCTCCTTACCAAATTTACTTAATTTTTCACCTCTGGTGATTTTTAATACTTCTTCAAATGATTTATCATATAAACTTACTTGATAATTAGTTCCAGCAGCATATACTGTTTGCCCACTATCATCGTTATTAACAATGTTTTTGATACCAAAAAAAGTTAATATTACTATAGTTATAAATATTACTAATTCGATTATTTTATGATAATTGATTTTTCTTTTTTTCTTCTTTTTCGTCATGTGCTATCACCTAATTTTCACAATTCAATTATAGCACATATCATCTTTTTAATCTACAGCTATTGCGACATTAGGTGAACTTTCACTTATTCCATTAAAATAATAATTTGGAACACTACCTTGGATTAATTTTATAGCTACTGGTACATTAGTACTGATACTGACATCTTGTGATATAAAAGGTAATATTATTTGTTCACTTAGTTCAATATTAATACTAACTTCAATCATGGCATTGTTAATACCATAATTAGTTACTTTTGTACTAACGCTGCTGACAATATCACCAACTAAACTCAATTTAACTGGTATTTTAGGTCCAACGTTAGCAAGTAAAGCATTATTAAAAATAATTCCACTAGGAATCTCAAAGATAATTCCTTGCTTTAATTTTGATAAATTATAATTACTTAATGATGTTTCTTCTATACTTAACATATCTATTTTGCCTTGCTCAGCATAACTTAAATTATTCTGAATATTAGTAGTTATTATCGTCAATAATCTATTCACTACTAAAGGATTAAAATCAATTGTTGTTATTTCACCATCTTCATTTTTAGCAATAATGAAAAGTTCCGTTATATCGATGTCTTCATCAATTTGATTAGCTATAGCATTATTAATAATAATGTTAGAAAATTTAGTTAGTTCTAGTTTTGCATAATCCATCAATACTGGTGATATCTTATTATTAATAAAACTAAAAGCTAAGGAAATTGTTAGAGCTAAAAATATAATTACTATAGCAATTAAATTACTTTTTTTTAATTTTTTATGTTTAAAGGTTATTTTTCTTTTTAGTTTTATCCTTTTATGCACTATTTACCACCTAATTAATGATATGCTTGTTAATAAAGTATATTATTGCAATTAAAGTTAACAATATTTATAGGTGATATAAATGATTAGTAACATTATGAGTAAAAGTTTAATTACTAGTAACATTAACAGTTCCTTTAAAGACATAGCATTTTTAATGAAAAAATATGATATTGGTTTTATCCCCATCAGTAATGGTAATAAAATCGTTGGAGTTATTACTGACAGAGATATTGTAGTAAATGCCATAAGTAATAATATTAATGTTAATGAAAAAGTAGAAAGTTATATAAATAAAAGACTTATTTATATTAATAGTAACGATTCTATAGATACAGCTTTAAAAGTCATGAGTCAAGAAAAGATTAAACGATTATTAATTGTTGAAGATAGAAAAGTAGTTGGTATTTTATCTTTATCTGATATTATAAATAAAAATATAGATAATGATTTGCTTGTTAAGACATTAAAAATGATATGGGAAATTGATAAAAATGATGATATTTATGAAACAGAAATAGATGAGTTTTACTTATAACTCATCTATTTTTTATTAATATAAAATATTTTCTAAAAGGAATAGAAACTACATTAACCATTATGGATTAACATAGACGGCACGCGAACTCAAGCGGTAGTCACTACTACCATTGTACCTACTGAAGCCAAACACCCCAGCACTAGTATTATGGCTACAGTAACCACCACGGACAAAGGAAGAACTATCAGAGCCCACAAAGTAAGCGATATCACTATACCATCCTTTCGTTTCGGTCGTAGCATCACCTGTTAAAGCTCTAGCATAAGCAGCACTATCATTATACGTCGTCCCATAATTATATTTATCGACATATTTAGAGAAACTTACACTATCTATACCACTGGTTCCTGATATAAATCCAGATAATGAAACATTAAGACTTGTATTATCACTATTATACATAACTCCCATGACATAATCCCAGGCTCCGCCAGACATATCATAAATGCCATAGATATTACCCGTTGTTGAGGCCCCAGCTCCACAGGCACCAGTTCCACTTCCACGATTAGTTATATCATTATATGAACATTGAGTATTAGTAGTACTTGTACCTGGTGTTCCATTAGAACTTCCTGTTATAAATGATGCTGACTTATTTTGATATATTTCTTTATTATCACCGGTATACATACTATTACCATATTTACCATATATACTTTGAGAAAGATATGCAACAGCTCCCCACTCAGTATTTTTAATCATATGTGCATCCCCTGTAGTTAAGCCATATGTTACACTATTCATCTTTTGAATTGTTGTAAACATCGTACTCACTATTTGATTCCTTAAGCTTGAGACGTTAGGTACTATCATTGGATTTACATCTAAGCAGTTATCCGTACTAGGACTTGTATAACATGTACTTGTAACATCAGTACTGGTTTCAAACTTACCAACCCAGATGCCAGCAACATTTTTACCATCAAAGGTAAAAGCTGGATGAATAATATAATTTGATGAAGCTGTTCTCTTATTCTCAGATATAAAGTTAATTTTAATTTCAGTTGCTACATCACTTGTAATTGTTTCATATTCATATCTTGGTATCCACACTAAATATGCCAGTATGTCTGCTTCGTTAATTGTTGTTCCAGATGCAGCACTTTGATATCCACTTCTTGAATCTTCTGTTACTAAGACTACATTAGACCACCATTGCTGTTCATAATCATACCAAGTATCATTTATATCTGCTTTTACCCATACTGCATTTGTTTCATCATAAATAATTGGTATCATTCCATCTTCTAATACTGGGTCACTACCATTTAATATGGTATCAGTATAAGCGCCAACACTTACAGTTCTTGTTTTAACTGTTTTATTATCTTTGCTATCTATTGCTGTATAAGTTATAGTATAAGTTCCCGGTATAATACTAATATTACCGCTTTTCATAATGGTTACACTATCGCCACTATTATCAGTGGCACTTACGCCTTCCATTAAATCAAAACTTGCTACTTCACTTGGTGTAATTCTTACATTATCTGGAATAGTTAATTCAGGTGGGGTCGTATCCCTAACTATAACCGTTCTGATTATCGTTGCTGTCTCGTCACCTTCTTCAATTACATAATAAATCTTGTATTGACCAAGTCTATCTGTTTCAACATTGTCAACATTTGTGTTATTAGATTTAATAACAATATCTATATCATTATTAGTACTACCATCACTATTTTGACCAGTTGCACCTAGTTCAGTATAAGTACCTCCTATTTCCACATACACAATAGAACTACCATTAAGAATAATAGTTGGCCCTGTTGGAAGTTCGGTATTACCCTCTGTACCACTAGCTGTATCAAGTTCATAAATATAGCTATTACTATATCTTGTTATCACAATTTCCATATCATTAGAAAAAAGCTCGTTAGTAAGAGGATTTTTAATATCTTCGGTTACATATCCCCCGACTTTTAACTGTGCAAGAGTAATTGTTATTGTTTCGCCCTCTTCATCAGGCAAAAGCAAAACATTATCAGTAGCCCAACTTTCAGCTCCATCTTCTATATTAGACACTTGCAATTCATACATTCTATTTTTTGAATCTTTGATTGCCTTATCAACGCTTGGTATAGCTATAATAGCTATAATACCAAGAATTGTTACTACAGCAATTAATTCAATTAACGTAAAGCCTTTTTTCATCTTCTACATTCCTTCTCTCACATAGTATTACTAATACAATATTACTATAAATAAACAGTTATTGTCAAGAAAAAAAGCACAAAATGTGCTTAAACAAAAATATATTTTTCTTCTTTTAACATTGGCGCATAAGTTTTTTTTGAAATGTACTTTTTTATTAAAATAGGATGTCCCGCTTTTAAACTTTTTTTAACATCAATTATTCTTTGATTTTTTGAACCTCTAAACTTCAAATTCAAACTTTTTTCTGCTAAAACAAATTTACCATCCACTAACACATCAATATATTTCAAAAGTTCTAGAGCATTAGGATTACAACTACTCATTGCCATAATTTGTTCATAAGTAAATCCTGTATAGCACCATAAATTAAGATTAATACTTTTACAATACTTAGCTATTTCTAATATGGCATCGGTTTGAAAAAAAGGATCACCGCCAGACAAAGTAATTCCATCTTGACATTTTAGTTTGCTAATATCTTTCTTTACATCTTCGACATCAACAAATGTTCCTTTTTCAAAACTGTGCGTATCAGGATTATGACAACCAAGACAATTATGAGAACAACCTTGTGTCCATAAAACTGTTCTGATTCCTTCACCATCGACAATACTGTCTGGTAATAAAGGACGTGCTAATCTAATTTTCATCTACAGTATGTTTAACTCTATCTCTTTCTTCAGCTCTTTTACCATTGTTAAATCTATCAACAGTTCCAACTAAATAACCAGTTATTCTTCTAATTCTTTCAAACTTAACACCATCATTTTCAGTTCTACCACAACCAGGACATACATCACCAATTACACCGGTAAAACCACATACAGGATCACGGTCAACAGGGTGATTAATAGCACCATATCCAATACCAGATTCTTTCATTATTCTAATGACTTTTTCAAATGCTTCTACGTTTTCCGTAGTATCACCATCAAGTTCAATATAACTTATATGACCAGCATTAGTTAAAGCATGATATGGAGCTTCTAATTTTATTTTATTAGCAATTGAAATATTGTAGTATACAGGAATGTGGAATGAATTAGTATAATATTCACGATCTGTTACACCTTTAATTGTTCCATAAATAGCTTGATCTATTTGTGTAAAACGTCCAGATAATCCTTCAGCTGGTGTTCCGATAACAGAAAAATTAAGATTATATTTTTGTGCATATTCATCAGCTTTT
>JAQUUG010000050.1 GCA_028693965.1 Bacilli bacterium | reverse complement strand
TAATCCAAGTAGTGGTCGAATGTTAATAAATGAAGACGGTAATGTCGCGATAGCTTTTTATAGTAAAGGTTACTGCACAATTAAAAGTTATGCGGCAAGTAAAGTAACAACCTCCAAAATAAATGAAGAAGACTGCACTATGCCAGATTATGATGAAACCGTTTTAAATGGAGCAGGTCCAGAACTTAGCGAAGGCATGATAGCAGTTATTATCGAAAGTGATGGAACAGTAAAAAAAGCTGATACTGAAAACAAATGGTATGATTATGAAGATAATGAGTGGGCAAATGTTGTCTTAGTAACAGATGACAGTAGAAGTATCTATGAAAGTGCAGAAGCAGGAACAATAATTGCAGCAGAAGATATCTTAAGTTATTATGTCTGGATACCAAGATATAGATATAAGATATGGAATGATGGAAGTAATTATACAGTAAACACTACAAGTGAACCAGAAAGTAATGAACAAACGATTGAAATAGTCTTTGAAAGTAATGCTACTTCTAAATCACAAGGAGATACTACTGGAGAGTGGTTAACACATCCTACTTTTACCTTTGGTGATGAAGAATTAAATGGAATTTGGGTTGGCAAATTTGAAACAACGGGAACAACTGAGAAAGTAACAATATTACCTAACACAACATCACTTAGAAATCTAAATGTCAGCAGTATGTTCACTTTAAGTAGAAGTTTAGAAGAAGATAACAATATCTATGGCTTAGTTTCAAGTGAAGTAGATACTCATATGATGAAGAATATGGAATGGGGAGCAGTAGCTTATCTATCTCATAGTAAATATGGAATAAATGATGAAATTAGATATAACAATAGTTCTACTTATACAACGGGATGTGCGGCAACAAATGAACCAACAACTGGTTATCCAACTGAAGGATATGATGGTTGCGAAAATGAGTATTATACAGAGACAGGTGTATTAGCATCAACAACAGGAAATATAACTGGCATCTATGATATGTCGGGTGGAGCTAGAGAATATGTGATGGGAGTAGTTGAAGATAATACTAATACGAATGTGCCGTTATCAGGAAGAAATAGTTTATATAACTCAGGATTCAATGGGCAATATGGTGATGGTAGTGGCAGTTTAACAACAGGAATAGATTTTCCAAATAGTAAATATTATGATTTATATAATTATAGTACATCAGCAAGAACGTACGAGAATGGAAAATTAGGAGATGCGACTATTGAACTAGCTAATTTTGGTAGGAGTACTATTGAAACAGATGCTAATACTAGATATGTAAGTAGTTGGTATCATTCTTTGGCCCAACAGATGGTTAATTATCTTTATCCTTTTTTTATTCGCGGTGGCTATTGGAGTATGGGTCTTAATTCAGGGATAACAGAATTTGATGCTAATAGTGGAATTGGTAACGAAGTTAATTCCTTTCGCCAAGTTATTACCATTGAATAAAAAACGACAACAATATAATTTATAAAATAAATAAAATCTCTATTTTAATGTAAAAAATAGAGATTTTATTTTTTTAAACTATAATTTATTAATAAAAAACAAAAAGTTTTTACTTTATCTAGAAATAATATTAAATATAGTGTAAAATGTTAATAGAGAAAATAGGTGAAAAAATGGGAATATTAAAACAATTTAAGAATCTTTTTAATAATAAAGATATTAAAGAAAAAGAAGAAATTAATTCATATGAAAAAGGTTTATCAAAAACAAGAAATGATTTTATGAGCAAATTAAATATTTTAAATAATAAATATAAAAAAATAACTGATGATTATTTTGAAGAGTTAGAAGAAATATTGATTATGGCTGATATTGGTGTCAATACGGTTATGTCATTTATGGATCGTTTAAGAGCAAGAGTAAAAAAAGAAAAGATAACTGATGCTCTTGATTTAAAAGAAATAATTGTTGATGAAATGTTTATTATTTATGTTAACGATGAAATTATTGTTAATAAAATAAACTACAGCAAAAACACCCCAACTGTTATTTTATTTGTTGGTGTAAATGGTGTTGGTAAAACCACGACCATTGGTAAAATGGCTTATAAGCTAGTAAATGAAGGCAAGAAAGTCCTATTAATAGCTGGTGATACTTTTAGAGCTGGAGCTGTTGAACAATTGATAGAATGGGGTAATAGGACTAAAACAGATGTTGTTTATAAAAACGATGCTGATCCTGCTAGTGTTATATATGATGGTTTAACCAAAGCTAAAAATGAAAATTATGATGTGGTTTTAATAGATACTGCGGGTAGACTACAAAACAAAGTTAATTTAATGCAAGAACTTGCTAAAATTAATAAAGTAATTGGGCAATTAATTGAAGATGCCCCTCATGAAACATTACTCGTTATTGATGCAACAACGGGACAAAATGGTATAAGTCAAGCTAAAAGCTTCAAGGAGATAACAAATATAACCGGAATTGTTTTAACTAAATTAGATGGTACTGCTAAAGGTGGCATTGTTTTAGCTATCAAAGAAAGTGTTAATTTACCAGTCAAATATATAGGTCTAGGTGAAAGAGAAAAAGACTTAAAAGTCTTTGATATTGAAAAATATATATATGGTTTATTTAAAGATATAGTAGGTGATACAAATGAAAAAACAATATAAAGAAGTATTATTATTAATCCAAACATTATTAACTTTGTTTACATTATTTTTTATGGTGTTTACAATAATTGACAAAACATTTCTTATAGCTTTACAGATAATAATTGCTATATTATTATTTGTTATTGCTATCAATAGTTATTACATTTTTAACCGTAAAAAAATGTCTTACTTATATTTTATAGCTACTATCATTATGATTGTTATGATAGTATATGGAGCTATATAATGGACATCGTTTATATTAACGATTTATATGATTGTTATGGAAATTTATTAACAGACAAACAACAAAAATATTTTGAAGATTATTATTTTAATAATTTAACTTTAGCTGAAATTAGTGATAATTATCATATAAGTCGTAATGCTATTCATAAGCAAATTAAAGAAGCATTAAATAAATTATATTTTTATGAAGATAAATTAAATATTTATTCTAAAAAAAAGAAAATACGTTCAATAATTGAAAAAATAGATGATCAAGATTTACAAAAACAAATTGAAGAAGTAATATAGGGGATGAAGAAATGTTTGGTAAAATAGTATATATTAATAATAATATGGCTCATATTAAATTAAATGGTAATGAAGAAGTAATTGCTAATTTAATGAATATGCATGTGGTTTTTGAAGATGATAACAAAAAAATATTGGGTGAAGTAGAAGATATTGGTGAAGAACTAGTCAAAGTCCGATTCTTAGGAGAAATTGTCAATGATAAGTTTATGGGTGGAGTAATTAGAAAACCTAGTTTACAAGCAAAACTTCGTATTATTAATCAAGATGAACTTAATCTTATTGTTGGGGATCGAACTAATAATAGTTTAGTTATTGGAGGATCACCATTGTATAATAACTATCCCATTAGTGCTGATATTAATGATTTATTTAGTAACCATTTAACTATTCTTGGAAATAGTGGCTCGGGTAAGTCTTGGGGTGTCGCACGTCTTTTACAAAATTTGTTTGCTAGTAAAACGGTTTTACCCTTTAAAGCTAATATCTTTCTATTTGATGCTTATGGGGAATATCACAATGCGTTTAGTGATTTAAGTAAGCTTAATCCTAATTACAATTTTAAAATTATTACAACTAATTTAAACCAAAGTAGTGCGGAAGTTTTAAAGGTGCCATTATGGCTTTTAGATGTTGATGACTATGCTTTGTTATTAGGTGCTAGTAGTCATTCACAATTACCTATTATTGAACGTATTTTAAAATTAGTTCGTATTTTTGGTGAAGACAGTGAAAAAGCTTTAGCCTATAAAAATCATTTAATTGCTAAAGCAATTATGACTATTTTGTATACTAACCAAACATCATCAAGTAAACGTAATGATATTTTTGCTATTTTAGCGACTTGTCAAACTGATAAATTTAATTTAGAAGCACCAGTTCAAGGACTTGGTTATGTGAGAAAATTCCGTGATTGTTTTGTCATAAATACGCAAGGTGATTTTACAGAAAGTATCTTAGTAACTGACTATATATCATCATTTATTGATGAAAATCTAGAAGGTTATGAACCAAGTAAAACAGTATTTTTTACCTTAGAAGATTTGGAAAAAGCGACCGATTTTACGCTTATATCTGAAGGACTTTTACGTAATGAAGCAAGCTATAATGACGCTATTACCTTAAAGGTAAGACTTCATTCAATTGTAACTGGTGAAAATAACGTGTATTTAAGATATCCTAAATATATATCTTTAGAAAGTTATATTGCTTCATTAGTTAGTATTAATGGTAAAAAAGCGCAAATTATTAATTTTAATTTAGAAGATGTACCAGATTGGTTTGCTAAAGTAATTACTAAGATATATGCTAAAATGTTCTTTAAGTTTACTAAAGGGCTTAAAAAAAGAGCTAGTATTCCTTTACATATTTTTCTAGAAGAAGCCCATCGTTATGTCCAAAATGATAATGATAGTTTTTTACTTGGTTATAATATTTTTGATAGAATAGCTAAAGAGGGCAGAAAATATGGACTTATGTTAAATCTAATTAGTCAAAGACCTGTTGAAATTAGTGAAACGGTTATTTCACAGTGTTCTAATTTCTTAATATTTAAACTTAATCATCCCCGTGATTTAGATTATATTAAAAAAATGATTCCTAATATTAGTTCAGAAATAGTTGAAAAACAAAAAAGTTTGCAACCAGGTACTTGCGTTGCTTTTGGGAAAGCCTTTAAAGTTCCTATGATTATAAGTTTGAACAAACCAAGTCCAGTTCCGTCAAGCAGTAATGCTGATGTTTCTAATAGTTGGAGGGTAAATAATGAAAAATAAAATTGTTATAATAGGTTGTGGAAATGTTGGAATGAGCTATGCTTATGCTTTATTAAATC
The DNA here is from genome assembly GCA_028693965.1 of Bacilli bacterium. GTDB lineage: Bacteria > Bacillota_I > Bacilli_A > RF39 > UBA660 > JAQUUG01. The sequence continues at coordinate 2,946 of JAQUUG010000050.1, read as the reverse complement.
AAAAAACAAATGTTGAGGAATTAGCTTTAATCGACTTAAACGAAGAAAAAGTATTGGGAGAAGTAATGGATTTAAATCATGGACTTCCTTTTTCAAATACTAAGATTAAAATCAAAGCAGGAACATATGCTGATTGTCATGATGCTTACATTGTTTGTATATGCGCAGGAGCAAATCAAAAACCTGGTGAAACGAGATTAGAATTATTAAATCGCAATGCTATTATTTTCAAAGATATTATTAAGGAGGTTATAGCTAGTGGATTTTCTGGGATTTTTTTAATAGCTACTAATCCAGTTGATGTAATGAGTTATATAACTTATAAATACTCTAATTTTCCAAGTCATAGAGTTATCGGAACAGGAACATCTTTGGATACTGCTCGCCTTAGATTTTTAATTGGCGAAAAACTTAATTTAAATCCACAAAATATTCATGCCTATGTTATGGGAGAACATGGCGATTCAGAATTTGTTCCTTGGTCAAATGCTTATGTCGGAAGTAGTCCCATTACTAAATTTTTATCAATGGATATTTTAGAGGAAATAAGTTTAAAAGTTAAGAATGCTGCTTACGAAATTATTAATAAAAAAGGTGCGACTTATTATGCTATTGGAATGGTTTTGGTTAGAATAACTAATGCTATACTTAATAATGAGAACACCATTTTAACGTTATCAACATATAATGAAACAGATGATGTTTATATTGGTGAACCAGTGATATTAAATAAAGAGGGCATTGTTAGAAAATTTCCAATTAATCTTATAGATGGAGAAAAAGAAAAACTTAATTTATCAATTAATGTCATCAAAAAAAAGTGTCAAAGCTTAGACTTATAAAGGAGCGATACGATGACTGATAACTTTATGTCAATAATTTACAAACAATTTTTAAAATCTGATCGATCAATTGATCAGAAAGAATCGGTTATGTTTAGAAGAGAACAAAATACCGGTTTTGTTTATTTTGAACATGAATCATCAGGTATTAAAGGAATAATCTTAGATAATGCTAACTTGGTAAGAATTAGTTACACTAAAGATGGCAAATATACATATTACCATAGAGCTAATAAACAAGAAGATGGAACGTGGCTTGTAGAAACATTCTACTTACATAATAGTGGCATGTATGCATATCATGCTGTGCAAAGGACTGTTCTTTCAAAATGTGATCTTTTTTCACCTAATGAATATGATAAAAGATCTTTTGTATCATTTAACAATATCTTAAGTGAAGATGATTATGGCATTATGAATGGAACAAGAGATAAAGATAATAAAGTAAGAATTATTGCTAAATAAGCTATATACAAAACAGGTATAGCTTTTTTTATGTATTTATTATATAATTATAACTAGGTGATGAAAATGCTAGAAAATTTAGGTGATAGATTACAAAATGCTATTCATAAAATTAAAGGTTATGGTAAAATAACGGAAGAAAACATTAATGAAATAATTAGAGAAATTAGACTAGCTTTATTAGAAGCTGATGTTAATTATCAAGTTGTTAAAATGTTCATTGCAAATGTTAAAGAAAAAGCTTTAGGCAAAGAAGTTCAAACTAGCCTTAAACCTAGTGAAGTTTTTGTTAATATTGTTAAAGATGAATTAATAAAATTATTAGGGGAAGAGCAGGCTGATATTAATACTGATGGGAAGCCTGCTTTGTTAATGCTTGTTGGTTTGCAAGGAAGTGGTAAAACAACAACAATTGGGAAATTAGGATTATTACTTCGAAAAAAATATCATAAAAAACCGTTATTAATAGCATGTGATGTTTATAGACCAGCAGCTATTGAACAGTTAAAACAAATAGGTAAACAATTGGAAATACCGGTTTATGATGAAGGTGCTGGCGATCCTATTACCATAGCTACTAATGGGGTAGAATATGCTAAGGAGAATGGTTATGATTATGTTTTAATAGATACTGCTGGACGATTACATATCGATGATGATTTGATGAAAGAACTTACTCTTATCAATGATAAGCTTAGTGTTGATGAAATCATCTTGGTAGTTGATAGTATGACTGGTCAGGATGCTATTAATGTTATTGAAGGTTTTAATAGTAAATTACCACTTACGGGAGCTATTTTAACAAAATTAGATGGTGATACTAAAGGTGGCGTTGCTTTATCAGTTAGACAATTAACAAATGTACCAATCAAGTTTGTTGGTGTTAGTGAGAAAATGGATGGCCTAGAAGTTTTCAATCCTGAAAGAATGGCAGGACGTCTTCTTGGTATGGGTGATTTACTATCCATGGTGGAAAAAGTTGAAGAAGTAATTGATAAAGAAGAAGCTTTAAAAACAGCTAAAAAAATGCAAAAGGGTGATTTTGACTTAGAAGATTTTTTAGCACAATTAAAACAGATAAAAAAATTAGGACCTCTAGAAAATTTATTAAAGATGATTCCCGGGGTCTCTAAGATGGGTCTTAATAATGTCCAAATCAATCCTAAAGATATGGCTCATATTGAAGCAATTATTTTGTCAATGACTCCATACGAAAGACGTCATCCAGATGTTTTAAAAGCAACCCGCAAAATAAGAATTGCTAAAGGATCAGGACGTAGTGTTGAAGAAATTAATCGTCTCTTAAAACAATTTGAGCAAATGAAGAAAATGATGAAACAATTTAAAAATGGTAATTTAAAAATGCCGTTTTAATAAATAAATATATGGTGGGATAACAATTTATACAAATTTGACACATTATGCCGTGTGTGATATATTCTAATTGATGGGGGAATAACTATGTTTAGTGCAAATGATGTAACAACACTAACTCTTGTTTGTTACGATGAAGAAGATAAAGAAATTGGAGTAATAAAATTACCTTGGGATATGGACAAGAATAGTTAACCAGCTAAAACAGCTTATGTTGTTTTAAAAGAATATCATGAATTATTTGAAAAGAAAAACGGAGGATATC
>JAQUUG010000049.1 GCA_028693965.1 Bacilli bacterium | reverse complement strand
TAAAATTAAATGAAGAAATTGATTTATTCACATATAAAGAAAAGAACGCACAATTAAATATAGAGATGTTCAAATTAAAAGCAAGAATTGATGAATTAAATATTTATTCTAGTAAAGAAGAAGTAATCAAGCAAATAATGAAATTTAAAAAATTATTTGAAGAAGAAACAATAATGAAATTTTTAATTGTCTTGTAGAAAAGATAATTATAGGTGAAACATCATAAGATGGAATAATCGAGTTGTATAATATAAGATTTATTTTTAAAACAGGAAATTCAGTAGATACAAATACAGAAAATAATGTTAAAATTAAAAAGAGAGATAAATTTCTAAAAGTGTTTTCAAACCAAACAGACGATACATGTTGAATGTGTTTCATTACTACAACAAAAAGATCTTGAAAAATGAGAATTTTTGACCTTTTAGAAAAGTTAGAAATAAGAAAAAAAGATTTAATTTTATTAAATTATTATAAAACAAATTGCACAGAGATTTTCTCGGCAGTTCAAAAAGAAGGAAAACATAATATAAGAAGAGAAAATGAATATTATAATTTAGAAGAGCAAATAGTAATTTGAAAGTAGGTATAGTTTCATGAAAATTAAAAAAATAGTATTTATAATTTTATATTTAATTTTATTACAATTAGGACGAATTGCATTTAAAAAATGTATATTTATTTTTACAGATAGAACTTTATTATCTGATGTAATAATAAGTATGATATATATGATACTTATTATTTGTTTTATTATTGTAATAATAAAAAAGAAAAAAATGCATCTAAATATTTTTCCAAAAAATTTTAGTATAAAATATAAAGTGTTGACAACTTTAGTGTTATTATATTTAATAATAACACCTGTGATTACAATGAATTATAATTTGTATAATATTATATCACTTATATATAATGCTATTATTATAGTAATATTTGAAGAACTAATTTTTAGGGGACTCATTTTTAAGAAAATTAGTTTGATAAAAAATGATTTAATAGCATATATAACTTCCACTATATTATTTGGAATATGGCATTTGGGGTATATTGATACAATAATCTGGCGAACTTCTTTATTTTTCCCAAATTCAAATATAGCTAATATAATGTTTTGGAAGGTTTTAACAGGAATGGTATTAGGAATTTTTTTTGGATTTTTTAGATATAAAAATAAAAATGCATATTCCTCAATGCTAGTTCATTCATTTATAAATATATTTGGAAGTTAAAAAGCATAATTTAAGAGATTTATTATATAATTATTTTATCAAGTGATAATGAGGTAATGAAATTTACTTACCCAACTTTATTTTATATTTTAAAAAAGGAGATATAAATTATGAAAATAGGAATTATTGTATATTCAAATACAGGTAATACTTTAAGTGTTGCTGAAAAATTAAAGAAAAATTTAGTAAAAAAAGGAAATATTGTTAATATTGAAAAAATAAATATTGATGGAAATAAAAAAATAACTAATAATCCTGATATATCAAAATACACTTACATTATATTTGCATCTTTTGTAGAAGCTTTTCATTTAAACCCAATAATGAATAAATATTTAAAACAGTTAGATGAAATAGAAAACAAAAAAGTGTCTGCCTTTATAACTCAAGGTTTTTCTAAATCTTGGCTAGGTGGAAATAAAGCAATTAAACAAATAAAAAAGATATGTAATAATAAAAATTTTATTTTTGATAAGAGTGGTATTATTAATTGGGGTAGTAAAAATAGAGAAAAACAAATAGAACAATTAATAATTGATTTTTCAAGAACATAAAATAACATATTTGCTCAAACACCAATTTTTGTTAGCAAAGGCATTTGTTAATAGTCTTTTTTTTATAAAAAAATATTGATGTTAAGATAGATATATATACACGAAAGTATTTCTAAAACTTGATATATATTCATAGTAAATTATTGCGGGAAAAAATTATGAAATTAAGCTAAACAGTACAACAAAATATTAATAAGTAGTATGAAAAGACATTAAAATAAATAAAAATTAAAAAAACTATTGACTCTCCATTTAGGGGATAGATTATATTATAAAAGGAGTTGAGATTATGTATAAAATTGGAGAGTTTTCTATATTGGCTAAAACAACAATTAAAACTTTAAGATATTATGAAAAAGAAAAGTTGTTAATGCCTTCTTTTATTGATTTAAATGGTTATAGATATTTTGAGACAAATAAATTAAATGATCTTATTAAAATTATTTCATTAAGACAACTTGGATTTACTATTAAAGAAATTCAAGAAGTAATAAATGGTCAAGATATTGAAAAAATTTTAAAATTAAAAAAGATAACAATAGAAAATGATATAATTGATGCAAAATCAAAATTACTCCAAATAAATAATTTATTGGAGGGGAAAAATATGAATTATGAAGTTGTAAAAAAAGAATTACCAGATTACACGGTTTATTATAAGGAAGGAATTGTTAAAGAATTTAGTGAAATTATTAATTTTATATTATCATCTGCTGACGATTGTAAAAAAACAAATCCTAATATTAAATGTGTAGAGCCAGATTATTGTTATGTTAGCTATTTAGATGGAGAGTATAAGGAGAGGGATTTAAAAATTAGATATGCGCAAGCAGTTACAAAAGAGGGTATATCAAATGAAAACATTAAATTTAAAAAATTACAACCTATAAAAGCTATTTGTATTTACCATAAAGGAAGTTATGTTGGATTAAGAGAAGCCTATAATTTTATAATGAAATATATAGAAGATAACAATTATGAAATAGCTGAAGCTCCAAGAGAAAGATATATTGACGGAATGTGGAACAAAAAAAATGAAGAAGAATGGTTGACTGAAATACAAGTTCCAATAAAGTAATGCAAATTACAATTTCTATAAGAGACTAGTTAAAAATATAACTAGCCTTTTATTATTACAAGAAATGTAGAAAAAAATAAGGCAGAAATAAAAAGTCGACATCACTATAATACTACATTGAAATGATATAGTATATATGATATAATTTAGGCAATTACAAAATAAGTTTTATAGTCATTAACTTTATATAATACGTATTAAATATGTATTATTATTAAAAAAATATGATTATATTTGTATAGAGAGGATAATTTTATGGAAATAAATCAAAAAAATAATGGTTTTTATATAGGCAATATTGAAAATCCAGACGCGGAAATAATTTATATAGAAGATGAGAATATAACAATAACCCATACCTATGTTAGAAACAATTTAAGGGGTCAAGGAATAGCTAAGCAATTATTAAATAAAACAGTGAATTATGCGCGTAAGAAAAACAAGAAAATAGTCCCTCTATGTTCATATGCGATTAAAATATTAAATCAAGATGTTTATAAAGATATTATTTTATAATAGTATCTTTTTTATTTTCTATTGTTTACCATTATAGAAATAAAATTAAAAATATTTTCTTTACTGACAATAAGTGATAATAATATCCATAAATAATAGATATAATGGAAATGGTGATAGAAATGTATAATTTTTCTTTTGAAGGTTCTCAAAAAAAACATAATTATTTTGAGGGCTGGTATATCAAAATAAATGATATTAAAAATAATGAAGTATATGCCTTTATTTTAGGGATTACTTTATACAAACAAGATCCTCATGCTTTTATAATGGTAATTAGTCCAAATCAAAAGACGTCGCATTATTATCGTTTTAATAAAAGCGATTTTCATTATACTGAAAACAAGGTAATCATTAAAAATAATAAATTGACTTCTCACAGTTTGAAAATAGTATTGGATGATTTAAAAGTGGATGTAAATTTTTCTAAGCCTATTCTTCTTAAAAAGCAACTATTTAATAATAGTATTATGAGTTATTTCAAATATTTACCATTATCTACTTCTCATGAAATTATTTTTTTGAAAGCTTCAGTTAGCGGGGAAATAATTAATAATCAAAGTAAAATAAATATCAGTGGTAATTGTTACATGGAAAAAACTATGGGTAATAAATTTCCTAAGCAGTGGTTGTGGATAGAAGCTAATAACTTTAACAATCCAAACGCGGCATTAGTTATAGCTATAGCTGATATCTTTTATAATTTTAAGGGCTTCTTTTGTGTTCTAAATATTAATAATAAAGAGTATCGTTTTGCTACATATAATGGCTCAAAAGTAAGCATTATTAAAAATAATTCTGACAATATTGAAATTGTCATTAAGAAAAAAGATATCATGTTAAATATTAAAACAATATATAAAGATGATTATTTTTTAACAGCGCCAACAAAAAATGGTAAAATGAAAAAAATTATTAATGAAAGTTTAAATTCTAATTTAACTTTTACTTTATATGAAAAAAATAAAAACATAGTTAGTGATACTTCTAACTATGTTGGTTGTGAAAATTTATATTAATTTTTTTGTTTTTAATTCATCAATGGCATACATTAATAAGCCACCAAAAATAAATGATAAGATAGAAGTTATGATACCTGTTAATGTATAAAGATTACTTTTTAATGGAATAATTACGAAGACACTCATAGTAATTAAGCCAAAAATAAGACTCATTGTATTATTTTTAAACTTTTTGAGTAAGTATGTTGTTATTTTAGCACTTATAACAATACCAATTATAACTCCTATTGCTATTAAAATAAGAGGAATAATAATATTTAAATTAAACGAAGTAACATTAGCAACATAACCCTTAAATAAGTGATAGTAACCTAAAACAAGAAGAATCATAGAACCAGATACTCCAGGAAAAATCATTGTAGCTCCTGATATTATGCCTAACGTAATTAAAGTTAAAGAATAATTTAAGTTAATATTTTTATTTATTAGTTCATTAAAAGTCACAATTGTAGTATTATTTTTAGGACTTATATAATAAAAGACTGCAATAATGATAATACCTAAAATGAAATAAAAATAATTAATTTTGTTGTTTCTAATTTCTTGTTTTTTTAAATTGGGAAGACTTAATAAAATTAAGCCAGTAAAGCAAGCAATTGTTTGTAGTTCAAATTGTTCAAAAGCAATAGTTAGTATTTTAGCAAATGCTACTAAACCAATACCTGCTCCTATCAATATTTGCAAAACATATAAGAAATTGTTGATACGCTCTTTAAATGGGATATCAAATTTAAAAATATTAGATATAGCTTGCATTAATTTGTCAAACATTCCTAAAATGACAAGCATAGTTCCTCCAGACACACCAGGAATTATATTAGCCATTCCGACAACAATTCCACCAATAATATTTTTAATCATAAGTTATTCTCATTTATAATGCTTTTACTAACATCTATCCAGTTTGAAGAGCATGCATATTTTTCTAAATTTTTAATACTTAATTCAATGGCACTATTAGGACTACCACAAGCTGGAAAAACAGTCTCAAATCTTTTTAATGATTCATCTAAGTAAACTTTGATATTATCTTTGATAGCAAAAGGACATACTCCACCAACGGGGTGGCCTATCACTTCGTCGACTAACGAAGTATCAATCATTTTTGCTTTTGTTTTAAAATAATTTTTGTATTTAGAATTATCGATTTTAACATCACCAGCCATTACAATTAAAATGGGTGTTTCATTAATCATAAAACCAATAGTTTTAGCAATTCGTTCAGGTTTAGTACCAAGAGCTTCTGCAGCCATTAGAACTGTAGCTGATGAAGATGTAAGTTCAATAATATTATTTTCCATATTATATTTTTTAAAATAATTTTTAACATTAACAAGTGACATAAAAAATCCTCCTAGAGACTATTATATCACATCAAAATAAGTTTGGCTCATATAATTTAAGTGAGGGGGAAACAAAATGGAGAAAGCACTCTTTCCTTTGAAATATATGGCTCAAACACAAGGTGTTGATGGTTCATATTCTCATCAAGGAACATACGCTATAGATTATGGTAATAGTGGGAGCAAAGAAAAAGTATACGCCCCATTTACAGGAATTATTAAAAAAATATATACAGCTAGTGGTAATGCTGTTTGGCTTGAAAGCACAGAACCGGTTTTATTTGCTGATGGAACTAATGATTATATGACTATACTAGTAATTCATGATGATGATGTATCTAGTTTAAGTGTTGGTCAGAAGGTAATGCAAGGAGAACATTTTTATAATCAAGGTAAATCTGGTAATGCTACTGGAATACATCTTCACCTAGAAACTGCCAAAGGGAAATTTACCGATAGTGGCTGGTATAAAAACAGTTCTGGTATTTGGATGATTAATAATGCCATTCATCCAGCAAAAGCTTTATTCTTAACAGATGACATTAAGGTAGTTAATGATGGCGGTTATAAATGGCAAAATCTTGTAGGTAATCCGGTTACTCGTGATAAAAAAAATAATCAAATTGAAGTAACTAATGATTTTTTAAGATGCCGGGATGAAGCTAATGGTACAATTTTAGGCTACATAAATAGAGGCATATATAATATTTTAGATCAAAAAGAAGATGAATATGTATGGTATAAAGTAGATAAGAATAAATGGATTGCTTATGATTCATCATGGGCAACATTATATTTACTTGATGATAGTTTAGAACAAAAAATATTGAATTTACAAATAGAAAACGATAACTTAAAGAAACAAGTTATTGAATTAGAAACAAGCAATGAAAGTAAGTTTACATATTCATGTTCCAAGACGGGGACTTATACAATAAAACTATATAAAGATGAAACTTTAACTATTAAATAATGTTATACTTGAAAAAAAGAATATAATTTGTTATAATCATAATTAGATAGAGAGGGATAAAAATGAGTCAAGAAAAAGATGAAGATATAGAAATAATTGATGAAATACCTGATGATGAAGTAATTACTGAAGAAAAATTGATGGAAACTCTTAACTTAGCTGAAATTTTAGATCCTGATTTAGTAGTTCCTAAAGAAGAAAAAAAAGTAATGGTTGAAGCCAAAGAAAAAAATAGTGATAAAAAAGCTTTAATATTTATCATCACTATTTTTGTAATTTTAATTGGTTTTATCGTATTGTTGCCATTTATAACAGAATTTTTTTAATAATTATTGTTTTGATAATTCAATAATAACATTCATGTTATCGTCATCTGCAATAATGTTTTTATGATATTGATGACATTTTTCACACTTATAAATTATTTTATAAGTTTTTTTAAACTTTTCTATGCCGATCGGCTTAAGAAGACCTTGACAAGAATTCAATCTATCTCCTGGCATGACATCAACATGTTTGGAGTATAAACAAAAAGGACAATGGTCACGAGCTGTATAATTTAGTTTATTAACTTCTTTGCTACAGTGTTCACATATAAATGGTTCATCACGCATTGTAAAATTTTTCAAATTAATCACCATACACATTATAACATTTTTTGTGTAATTTATGGTATAATTAAGATGTTTGGGTGATTTTATGGAATATAAGGTAACAATTGATAATTTTGATGGGCCGTTAGATTTACTTTTACATTTAATTAAAAAGACTGATATAGATATTTGGAATATAAATATCGTGGATATTACTGAACAATATTTAAATTATATTAATGAAATGGAAACTCTTAATTTAAATATTGCTAGTGAGTATATCGTTATGGCAGCAGAATTGATGGAAATAAAATCTAGTATGCTTCTTCCAAAACCACAAATTGAGGAAGATGAATTTTTTGAAGACCCTAAAGAACAATTAATAAATAGATTATTAATGTATAAAAAATATAAGTTGATAACGACTAATTTAAAAGAGTTAGAAGAAGAACGTGCTAAAGCTTTTTCTAAAGATATTAGTGATTTATCTTCATTTTTAAAGGAAAAGCCTAAATTAAATGAAGAAGTTAATATTGATGATTTAGTTGCGGCATTTAATGACATGCTTGAAAGAAAAAAACAAGATGCACCTTTAGCAACTAAAATAACTACTAAAGGATACTCAGTAGATGTTAGAAGTAATGAAATAAAAGATGTTTTGAAAATAAAAAAACAGGTTTTGCTAGATGAGCTATTTGATGTTATGGAAAAAGAATATATTGTTGTTACTTTCTTATCAATTCTTGACTTAGCAAAAAAGCAAGTAATTAATTTAAAACAAGATTGTAATTTTAAAAGTATTAGTTT
>JAQUUG010000048.1 GCA_028693965.1 Bacilli bacterium | reverse complement strand
CCTCAGTTCTATATTATTAATCATACCTGTTATCAATATTTCGTCTTCAAGTAATTTAGAGACCACTAAGTTATTGCCGGTAATTAATAACGTTCCCTTATCATATCTAATAATTATTTTTGTACTGTCAAAATGATCAATATTAAGATAATTAATAATATTTACTTTATTTTTATTAACATTTATAGTGAATTCTTCTTCTAAAAGATAATTTCTAAAACTTTTTATTATGTTCATAGTACCCACCTATATAAATGTATTAATAAAGGCTCTTAATTATGAGAATAAGAAAAAAACAAACATTAAAGTTTGTTTTTACGTCACCACTAAATTGCCCCCATATCTTATATCATAATCATCTAAAAAATTATAAAAAACATCTTTATCAACTTCATGGCAGCTCTCTATATTAATAACTATATCACATATATGATATTCTTCAATAATGTAGTAAAGTCTTTTTTTTAATTTTTTAATACCTGTTTTATCAATTGTACCTTCTATATTAATATAAAGAGTATTTTTACTAAATTCAAATTCAGCCCTCACTTTGTATCACCATCCAACCATATAATAGCACACTCCAACATCAAAAATATCCTTTTCGACAAAACTAGAAAAAAAATGTCTTTTTAATGACATTATTTTAAATAAAAATATAATACATGGTATAATTAAGGTGGTGATAACAATGAATAAAATAATTTTAATTTTAGCTAAACTATCTGGTCATATTTTAAGCTTTTTAGGAAGGGGTTCTGTTTTTCCTGGTGGACTTGCCCTTAAACTAAATAAAAAAATCCCTTATTATTTTAAAATGCCAAATAAAATTATTGTGGTAACTGGTACTAATGGTAAATCGAGTATCGCTAATAACTTAAGTAAACTATATAAAGACGCTGGTTATAAAGTAGGAAATAATTTACAAGAATCTAATCTTGAAACTGGTGTCATTACTTGTTTAATTCAAAACAGTAAATTAAATGGGAAAATTAAAAGCGATGTTTTAATATTAGAAATAGATGAACGATATATTAAAATCGTCTTCAAATATTTAACGCCAAGCTACTTAATAGTCAACAATATTTCACGTGATCAACCACCAAGGCAAGGTCACTACGAATATGTGTTTAACGATATTAAAAAAAGTCTTAACGATAATATTCACTTAATATTAAATGCTGATGATTCAATTGTAAGTAGATTAGCTTTTGATCATAACGGTAAAATCAGTTATTATGGTCTTGCCAAAAACAAATATTCTAAAAAAGGTGAAAAATTATCATATGATGATAATCTAGATGCTTTATATTGTCCTAAATGTCATAAAAAAATGATATTTGACTATGTTCATTTTGCTAATATTGGAAGTTACAAATGTCCAACTAATGATTTTCAAAGACCTACGCCTACTTTAGAAGCAAAACTGATTAACGATAAAAAGTTTAAAATAAATAATACTTTTATTGAAATACCTAATCATTTTATATATAATATTTACAATTTATCAGCTTGTTATTTAACAGGATATGTCGATGGTTTAGATGAAAATATCCTTAATAAATCATTAAATAGTATTACCTTTAAGAGAATCGATAGTATTAAATACCATGACAAGATTTTTCACATTCTTCTAAGTAAAACAGAAAATGCAGTATCTTTTAATCAGTCACTAGAATATATCAAAGATGAGAAAACGAGTAAAGCCGTTATTATTGGTTTTGGTAAAATAAGTAGACGTTATGAAGAAAATGATTTATCTTGGCTATGGGATATAAAATTTGAACAGTTAAATAATGACAGTGTTAACGAAATTATTTGTGTTGGTAACTTTAGATATGATATTGCTACTAGAATCAAATATGCCGTTGACAAACAAAAAAAAATTAAAACTGCTAAAACATTAGATGATGTTTTCCATCTTATTGATAATAAAACAACTGATATCTATTGTAACTTTGATCCTGCCTTTGATGATCAATTTAGAAAAATATTGAAAGAGGGGGAAATATTATGAAACTTACTTTAGCGTATCTATATTATGATTTACTAAATCTTTATGGTGAAAATGGTAATATTAAGATTTTAAAAAAACAATTAGAAAATATTGGTGTAAAAGTTAATGTTGTCTTTTTAAGTATTGATGATGAACTAGATTTTAACAATTATGACTTTGTCTACATCGGTTGTGGTATTGAAAGTAATCAGTTAATTGTTTTAAAGCACCTATTAAAATACAAAAATCAAATTAAAGAAGCTATTGAAAACGGTAAACTATTTCTAGCAACTGGTAATGCTGTAGAACTTTTTGGTAAACATATTATAAATCAAAACAAAAAAGTTGAATGTTTAAATATCTTTAATTATGAAACCAAGCATGAAGCCTTTAAAATAACTGATGAATCTTATTTTATAGATGATAATTTTAAAATGCCCTTCATTGGTTTTCAAAACCGAATTGGAGTAATGAAAAATATTGATTATCCATGGTTTAAAGTTATAAAAGGAATTGGAAGTATGCCTAACAGTAATATTGAAGGAGTCCATTACAAAAACTTTTATGGCACTTATTTAATTGGTCCTCTTTTAGTGCGAAATCCACATTTTCTAAAATTCGTTATTAAACAATTAATAAAATATAAAAATATTAAAACTAAAAAGATTAATTTAGCAATTGAAACAAAAGCTTATCATAACTTCATCGATTGTTTTTACAAAGAAACCAAATAAATTTAGCTTAAATAACTGTTTTATAAACATGAATAAATAGTATTATTGCAAATCAAATATTTTCCTAAATACATATAATTTTGACAGCATATTTCGACAAAATAAGCAATATAATTATTGTATAATGGAATCAAGATGGAGGTTTGAAACATGCTAGATGATAATGTTGCTAAAGAATTATTAAAAAACATTGATGAAACAATTATTCTTTTAGATAAAGATAATAACGTAATATATGCTAATAAAGATTATAGTAATTTTTCTGATTTAATTTTTAAGAATCAAGATGGAGAATTTAAAATTGATCACGAAAATAAATGGATTAAAATAACTAGAAAACATATTAACGAAATAACTGTCATTGATATTAAAGATGTTAGTTTATATAACTGTCTACTAAGTCAAAGTACCAAAGATGATTTAACTGGTTTACTAAATAGACTTGGGATGCGAATTAAACTCGATGATATTATTGACAAAGAAGAAAAGAAACAATTATGCTTTGTTATGTGTGATATTGATTTTTTTAAAAACGTCAATGACACCTATGGTCATGATATTGGCGATATCGCATTAATAGAAATAAGTAATATTTTGAAAACATTAAATGATGATAGTACTTTTGTCACTAGATTTGGTGGTGAAGAATTTTTAGTTATTTTTGAAAATAAAAATATTGATTTTGTTTTATCAAAAATAGAAACCATTCGCCAAAAGATTGCTAATGAAGTCATTTACTATAATAATAATTGCGTCCATTTAACAATGAGTTTTGGTATATACTGTCACTGTTCAAAAAAAATTGATATTAAAAAAGCCATTAAAAAAGCTGATATTGCACTTTATGAATCTAAAAATAATGGCAGAAATACTATTACTATTTATAATAACAAAAAAAGCTAGGAATTCCTAGTTTTTTTGTCGTAAATGTGCATTTAAATTAGTTTCAACCGCACTTATAATTTTATTAAAAACAGTCATAACTTCTTCATCACTTAATGTTCTTGATACGTCGCTAAAAATAAGTTTATAAGCAATTGCTTTTTCATTATCAGCTAAATAATTACCCACATACATATCAAATACTTCTATTTTATTTAAAAGGCGACCACCTGTTTTCTTTATTACATCTATAATCATCATTGAAGATATTTTTTCATCAACTATAAAAGACACATCTTTTGTAATGGTTGGATATTTAGATATATCTTTATATTTTACTTGTCTAACTTTAAGCGAAAATAATAAATCAAGATCTATTTGTGCTACATATACTTCTGTTTTAGCCAAGTTAGAGTTAATTTGCCCAAAATAACCAATTACTTTATGATCAACTACTATATCAGCACTACGTCCTTGATGCATATCTTTTAAGCTGTCATTTGCATTAAATTGATAACGATTGTCAAAACCTAAATAGTTTAATAAATTAATAATAATTCCTTTTATAGTATAAAAATCAATTTGTAAATTAATTTGTTGCCAGTTATTGCTCAAATAAGTACCGGTCATTAATAAACATAAATTAGTTTTTTCTAAATAACTATCCTCTTTTTTACTATAACATGAACCTATTTCAAAAATATTAATGTCTTTAATATTTCTAGCATAATTATACTTAAACACTTCTAATAAAGAAGATACTAAACTATTACGCATCACTTTACGATCATCCGTAATAGGACTAGAAATGACTACTTTTTCATAGTCTTCATTAATAAATAAGTCGGCATTTAACTCGCTTATCAAGGAATAAGTTAGTGTTTGATTTAAACCAAGTGCGGTTAAACGATTACGGATATCTTTTTGATATTTATCTTTAGGGCTTCTTTTTCCTGATTTTATATAACTAATAGGCATTGAACCTTTAACATTATTAAAACCAATTATCCTACCAATTTCTTCAATTAAATCTTCTTTAATAGTAATATCAAGTCTTCTACTAGGAACCGTTACTTCAAAAATATGATTATGAAAAGAACAAATAAAATCTAAACGTTTAAAAACGTCAAGTACTTCATTCTTGTTTAAATCAAGTCCTAAAACATCATTTATTTTATTTAAGGAAATCATAATTGTTTTAGTTTCAAGATTGGTATTGTCATATACTAGCATACCATTAATAACCGTTCCATCCGCATATTTATTTAACAAATAGCAAGATCTTTCTAAAGCTTCCCTAGTTCTATTTGTATCAATTCCTTTTTCAAAGCGACTACTAGCTTCACTACGTATCACTTTTTTAGATGTATTTCTAATACTTAATGCATCAAAAACTGCGCTTTCAATTAAAACATTTTTTGTCTCACTCGTTACTTCAGTACTAAGACCTCCCATGACACCAGCTAGTGCGACGGCTTTTTTTACATCGGCAATCACAATATCATTACGATCTAAAACTCTTATATTTTTATCTAATGTTTCTAACTCTTCTTTATCGTTAGCTTCTCTTATTTCAATATAATTACCAAGTTTATCAGCATCAAAGAAATGTAGTGGTTGACCATATTCCATCATGACATAATTACTAATATCTACAACATTATTAATTGGTCTAATGCCGCTAGCCATTAAACGTCTCTTAATAAAGTTAGGACTTTCTTTAATAGTAACATTCTTAACTAATTTCATGGTATATAAAGAACATTTATCCGTTTTTACATTAATTTGATAATTGCTATTTATGTCTTCACCTTGGCAAACTACTTTAGTATCAGGATATTTTACATTTCTCTTGTAAAGAGCTCCTACTTCATAAGCCATCCCCAGCATACTTAACAAATCAGCTCTATTTGCGGTTAATTCAAAATCAATAACTTCATCATCATAGCCTAAATACTGAACTGCATCAGTTCCAGCTTCAGCATTATTATCTAAAATATAAATACCATTTTTATCTTCTTCTTTTAAGTATTTACTTTCAATACCAAGTTCTACAAGTGAGCAAATCATACCATTAGATTCCATTCCTGCCAATTTAGCTTTACCAATGGTAATATTACCGGGTAATGTCGCGCCTATTTTTGCAACTATAACTTTTATATTTTCTCTAACATTGGGGGCTCCGCATAATATTTGGACTTTTTCATCACCAATATCTACTAAACAAATACTTAGTTTTTTAGATTCAGGATGTTTAGAGCATTGTAAAACATGCCCAACAACTAAATTAGTCGCCGATGTTAATTTAGTAATACTTTCATATTCATTACCTGCAAAGACCATTTTTTCAGCTAGTTCGTTGAAATCAACATCTTTTATCTCAATAAAATCATTTAAAAAATCTTTACTTACTTTCATTATTGTCACCTCCATCGATACGATTAAAATCATTTAAAAATCTCATATCATTGGTATAAAATTGTCTAATATCACTAATTCCATATTTAAGCATAGCAATTCGTTCTGGTCCCATACCAAAAGCAAATCCTGTATATTTTTCAGGATCATAACCACAATTTGTTAAAACATTCGGATGTACCATACCGGATCCTAATATTTCAATCCAACCAGTATTTTTGCACAGTGGACATCCCTTACCACCACATTTAAAACAAGACACATCTACTTCTAAACTTGGCTCTGTAAAAGGAAAGAAACTAGGTCTAAAACGGATTTCCCTTTCTTCCCCAAACATTTTTTTAGCAAACACTTCTAGTGTTCCTTTTAAATGAGATATATTAATACCTTCATCTATTACTAATCCTTCAATTTGCGTAAACTGATGAGAATGTGTGGCATCATCATCATCACGGCGATAAACTTTACCAGGACAAATAATTCTAATTGGTCCTTTTTCTTGATTAGCGTCCATAACTCTAGCTTGAACTGGTGAAGTTTGCGTTCTAAGTAGTACTTCATCTGTTATGTAAAAACTATCTTGAGCATCACGAGCTGGGTGACCTTTTGGTAAATTAAGTTTTTCAAAATTATACAAATCAAGTTCTATTTCAGGACCTGAAGCAATATCATAACCCATTGAAATAAATAATTCTTCAATTTCATCAATAATTTTGTTTAAAGGATGAATGCCTCCCACTTGAAACTCCACTCCAGGCATAGTAACATCAATTGTTTCTTTTTTTATTTTTTCTTCTTCTTCCTTGCCCTTTAATTCACTTATTTTATCTTCAAACAAAGCTGTTACTTGAGCTTTAAATTGATTTATAATACTACCATATTCTCTTTTCTCTTCGGTAGATAATGTTGATAAAGCTGTCATAAGTTCAGCAATTAAACCTTTTTTTCCTAGATAAATTATTTTTAAATCCATTAATTCCGATAATTTTGTAATATCTGTTAATTTACTTTCTAAATCTTGTTTTATATTTGTAATTTTTTCTTTCATTTTTATTCTCCTTTACAATTTGTTTTTTCTATTTATGTACCAGCCTAACCCACCTTTTATATATAAATTAATATAATGAGATATTTGCTGTTTTTTATCACTAATAAATAATTTATGCCTTTCGCCTCTTACAATAGTCAACCATTTTTTATTATCTATTTGATTATATACTTCAATGGTCTTTTTATAAGAAACAACATTATCAATGTCACCATGGATAAATAAAACCGGGCATTTTACTTTGTAAATATATTGTCCATAATTGTCAATTAATAATTTTAATTGTCTAATTCTTGGCAGTGGCACTCTTAATATTTTAGTTAATAATCCTTCAAAGCCAGATGTCTGATATCTTTTATTCCTTTTTATTAAAGAAATGAAATCATCCTTAACTTGACTGTAGTTACCAAGTTCAAAGCCTGGAGCAATTAAAATTAATTTAGCAACTTTACTTGGATATTTACTAGCTAAATAACTAGCTATAACGCCGCCCATACTATGACCAATTAAATATATTTTCTGATAGTTATCTAATAAATTATTGAATTCTTTTTCACTATATTCAATCCATTTTCGATAATCTACTTTTGTCATAATCATTTTATCATGACCTGGTAAAGTAAATGTTAAAACATCATATTCTGAATATTTTTGTAAATAATTAATTAAATATTCATTATCTGAAAAAGTTGCGGAAAAACCATGAATAAATAAAATAGCTGTTTTTTTAAACAAAATATCACCTCATAAAAAAATCACATCCTTGATTTAAGGACGTGATGACGCGGTACCACCTTAATTTATAGATAAATCTATACACTCATTAACTATAACGCATTACCGGATATCAGCTTAGAAGGTGAATTCATAAAAGATTACTATTAGTTTCCATCAGCCACTAACTTTCTATCAGTAATTTTTTTATTACTACTTCTTCCTCATTGCCTTTAATTGATATATCAATTATAACACATTTTTAATATTTAACAATAGTTTTAGTTATTTTTTAACTATTATTTGGCGTTAATGATATATCAAAATTTATAAACTCAGAAACGGCCAATTGTGCTTGTGCATATGTATAATCACCATTTGAGTCAAAACTAACATTTATTAATTTATAATTTTTTGGTTTTATTAAGATAACTAAAGATGGACAATAACCTGCTCCACTAGATCCGCCACTTAATGTTGCATAACTGTTTTCAAAGAAATAATTTCCTGATTTACTGCCACCTGATATTACCAACGGTTCTATATATCCTAAATTAACAGCTTC
>JAQUUG010000047.1 GCA_028693965.1 Bacilli bacterium | reverse complement strand
ATTAATGTAAAACCTTTCTTTTTTATTGCTTTTACAGCAAAGTTAAAATGACTTTTCAAGCAAATACCTTCCTTCTAATTATTATACCTTGATTATACAAAAAAACAGCATTGTTTGTCAACACTGTTTTAATTATTCTTTTAATTTAAATTAGGAGTTAGTGATATATCAAAATTTAAAAATTCACTAATTTGTATTTGAGCCTGAACTGTAGTCAATTCACGATTAGTATCAAAAGTAATACTTGTTAATTTTTGCGTCTTAGTCTTTATTAAAATGATAATTCCTGAACAATACCCACTACCACTACTCTCACCACTTATAACATTGTAACTATTAGGAAAAACAAGATCAGATCTTGAAGCAATCATTCCTGATAAAACCAGTGGCTCTATGTAACCTAGATTTACAGCTTCTTCTACTGTAACATAATTGCTATCTCCAAAATTCAATTTCAAATTGCTCATTTCAACGTTACCAGCATTTCCATAGTTAAAATACAAACGAATCCAGTCATTATTTTCTTTTTGATTAATTTCTACTAAGTTTGCAGTACTAACACTTTGGTATGCTAGCGATATAATGTTTCCTTCATCAAAAGGTTTCAAACATGGTACGTAATTATAATTACTATTAGGATCAATTATTGAAGATGATGTACACCATTTATTTAAATCACTAGATGCATCATTAGTTGTATATAATTTTAAATTATCTTTTTCCTCAACTGTCGGAATAGAGGTTCCATAATCAACTATTATTTCTTTTTGATTACTCATTAATAATGTTTCTAATTTAAAACCATCTATGATATTTAAATCAGCATCTATACTAAGCATAATGGCATCACTATTTCCTAAATTGAATGATTCCATATCTTCATCTAAAGAAAAACTGCTTCCTACTAATATATATTTACCGTTAGAGTAAATACCGCCATTTAAATATTCACTTTGACTACCACCATAAGTAGTCTTTAATAATATATTGCCGCTTAAGTCCATTTTTACTATTAACCCGTCATAGTCAGATAATAGTGTTTTTGAAATATCTTGTAAATCACCATCAATTGAATTAGTATAACCAGCTAAAATTATATAATCATCCTGAACAAATATTTTCTTTAGATAGTCACTACTTGTGCCACCTATTACTCTAATCCATTCAATTGGTAAAACGCCATTTTCATTAGCTGTTTTACTATATTTAATAGCAACAGCATCACCACTACCTTTATATAATCCATTCATGTCATTATCACTTGAACTAGTATAGCCTACTACAATGTAACCATCATCTACTTCAACAACATCACGAAAAGTATCACTACCATCAGTTCCTCCAAAAATACCTTTTGAAATAATTGCTCCGGTATTATTATCAACCACAAAAATAGTCGCATCTGCATTTCCCTTATCTCCTATTTTTATATCACTCATTTCGCCATCAACAGAACCACTACTTCCAACAATGACTATATCACCATCACTATTAAATATTGCTCCATAAGCATATGCTGTATAATTACCGCCATATGTTTTCGTCCATACTTTATTAAAATTGGAATCATATTTTATAATATATTGAGTACAATAACTAGAGCTTAAAACATTACGACTATGCCCAATAACATAATAATAATTATCATTATATAATATTTTAGTTGCTGCAGATCCAGTTAAAGTTAAAGATTTTGTTACAATTTTTTTGTTGACTAAATTACCATTATAGCTATACTTAACTAAAACACTATTATCATATTCACTGGCATCTAAATCGTCCATGTCTCCATCAATAGATGAAATAATACCTACTACTACATAGCCACTGCCATCATCTATGACACTATAAAAACAATCATTCCCGGTTCCACCAAAATTATGACTCCATTCTTCTAAACCATTACTATCATATTTGACAATTATAGCATCATAATTTAATATGTCACCATATCTCGCGTTGTCACTAAAAGTGCTAGAGTTGCTTCTACCTACTGCTAGATATCCCCCATCATTTGTTTCAATCACATCTTGAAATTCATCTAGATAGTCTCCTCCATAGTTGACATAACTAGAATCAACAAGTAAGTTCTCACCATTACCACAGTCTAAATAAACGGTATAATCATAGTCTTCTTCAGTCTTTTCTACCTTAACATATCCCGCGCATGATTCACCGGAGGTATTTTTGATACTTTTAATATACCCGTCTTCTAGTTCACTTAGCTGAATATAAGCTTTTTCTCCTACATCTAAAGTAAAGTCTTCAATATTACTTACCACATATAACTCAGAAGCTTTTACAATTGATTTTTTAGTTGCTTCTAAGCTTCCTTCTTTGGCTTCATTTATAACACTTAATATTTGTGGCGTTAAAATAAGGGCAATGACAGCTAGTATTACTATTACCGCTAATAATTCTATTAATGTAAAACCTTTCTTTTTTAATGCAAAGTTAAAATTACTTTTCAATCAAATACCTTCCTTCTAATTATTACAATTTGATTATACAAAAAAACAGCATTGTTTGTCAATACTGTTTTAATTATAATCAATTGTTCTTACTTTTTGATAACATTTGATCTTTTGAATAAACATAAAAGAAGCTTTAATAAGCTTCTTTTGTCAATGTCTTTTATTAATCTTTTGGTTTAAATATAAGTGCAAGAACAAATGAAAAAATAATAGCAGCCAAAATACCAGATGAAGTTAAATCAAAAATACCCATACTAAGTCCCATAATACCCACGTTAGCAGCTTTTACTAAAGCACCATGGGTAAGTAAGTGTCCAAAACTAGTTATTGGTACTAAAGCTCCACCACCTGCCCATAATATAATTTTATCATACATATCAAATATATCTAAAAAAGCACCTACGACTACAAATAATGATGTCAAATGACCTGGCGTCAACTTAGTATTATCTAATATTATTTGCCCTATTAAACATACTACACCACAAAACAAAAACGAATAAATTAAAGTCATGATAACGCCTCCAAACTAACAGCATGAGCAATTGAAGGAATAGTCATTTTCTGATTAACTGTGACAACAGATTGTAAAGATCCTGTTGCTACTAATAAAACTTTTGTTAACTCCTTGTTTTTCATTTTATTAAAAATAAAACTATATGTAACTAAAGGAGCACAAGCAGGTCCACTACCACCAGCATGAACATCTTGATTTTCTAAATCGTAAATCATAGTACCTGTATCGTTATAATTATTTAATATAATTCCATATTCAATTCTCATATAATCAATTAATATCTGTTTACCATATTTACCTAAATCACCAGTTAGAATGAGGTCATAATAATTAACTTCTCTTTTTGTATCACTTAGATGTCTATAAATTGTATCTCCAGCTGCAGCTGCCATAATAGCTCCCATATTATTAGCATCTTTTAATCCCATATCAACAGCTATCCCAATAGTTCCACTTTCGATTTTTATACCTTTTTTATTTTTGCTTAAAAAAGCCGAAGCTGAACCAGTTGTTGTAAAAGACGCTGTATCAGGTTTAGGTCCACCATATTCAACTGGATAACGAAATTGTTTTTCAGCACCGTTGTTATGAGATGATGCAGAACAAATACAATTATTTACTTGTTTTGCAGAAATCATATTAGCTCCTATTATCAATCCTTCAGTACTAGTAGCACAGGCACTATAAATACCAAGTAGTGGTATTCCTAATCTTGACCCCGCATAATTGGTTGCTACTAACTGATTTAATAATTCTCCAGATATATGAAGATCAATATCAAAACGACTTTTTTTGATTTTACCTAATAAAACTTCCACACTTTTTTCAAGTAAATGAATTTCTGATTGTTCCCAACTTTTACTTTCAATATAAAAACTATCATAACTCTTATCAAATAAATTACCAAGTGGTCCTTTAGCTTCAATAGGTCCTGTTATTGTTGCTGTTTCATTTAAATATACATTATCATATTTTATTGTCATTATTAACCTCCAAAAAAAATCAATCTAACTAGTCCAAAAAAGTAAGCACTTATTACTCCAAAAATAATCACTGAACCAGATAATTTAAGCATGTTAGCACCTATCCCCGTTACCAACCCTTCTCTAGCATATTCCAAAGTAGCACTCATAGTTGCATGAGCAAAACCAGTAATAGGAATAATAAGTCCTGCTTTGGCATATTTAACAAAGTTATCAAAGAAGCCTAGAGCAGTAAATAAACAGCCAAAAAAAATTAAAGTTATAATCATAAATACTGAAGCTTCTTTAGTTGGAATATGAAATAAATATGCATATAGTTGCATCAAAAAATCCCCAAGCATACCAACAAATCCACCAATTAAAAAAGCTCTAACGCCATTTTTAAATCTAACACTTTTAGGAGCATTTTTATCTACAATTTCTTTATATCTAATTTTTTCCATATACATTCCTCCTAATTTTATTATGTCTAGTTCACCTTTAAAATATACAAAAAAAAAGCAAATCAACTTAATTTGCTTCGCAATTTAGCTAGTGTTTTGCTTTCCCATCTTGATACTTGAACTTGACTTATTCCAAGCATTTTAGCAACTTCTGCTTGCGTTAAATCTTTTAGATAACGATACATAATTATTTGTCTTTCAATCAATGATAAAGATTGCAAACCACTTTCTAAATCTATCAACCTGTCAAAATCAGTTGGTTTTTCTTCAGCAATGACATCATGATATGTCAAATCTTTATCATCACTACTAACAACACTATCCATACTCTGTAAAACATTAATTGACTTTAAAGCCATAACAATTTCTCTTTCATCAACTTCTAGATAATGTGATAACTCGCCAACTGTTGGTTCACGCATTAATTTTTGAGAAAGCATAATACTAGCCTTTTCAATCATTAGGTTAAGTTTGGTAATATCTCTACTTATTTTAATACCACGATCATCTCTAACATGCTTGCGCATTTCACCTAATATATAATCATAAGCATATGTCGTTGCTTTCGCACCCTTGGTCTCATCAAATTTATGCATAGCTTTAACAAAACCCAAATTACCTTCTTGAATTAAATCCTCTTTATCTTGATATTTACCAAAATACTTAGTAGCACTGTAAACCAATCTCTGATTATCTAAAATTACTTGTTCTGCAACCATATATTCCTCCTATAAACTAATTATATTTAATGCACTAAGCTCATCACTTGCCTCATACATATATTTAAGTAAACGGCTATTTTTAATACGATGATTAACTAAAGTATTATTTATTCCACAAATGCAACTTTTTCCTTGATTACTTTTAACTATTTCATAGTTATATAATAAAGCATTAATACCTTTAATATCTATAACATCAATACCATTAATATTAAAAACTAAATTTCTAATACCATTATCTTTAATTAAACCAGTTACTTCGTTATTTAAAATATCAACAGTCCTTTTAGTAAGCTCACCTTTTAATCGCACAAATAAAATACCTTTTCTAAATTCAATATCTATATTTAGCATCTAATCACCCTCGCTAATATAATTTAGCACACCTCCTTTTATTTTTATACAATTTCGACAAAACTAGAATTAATATTAATTCGACTTTTTATACTTTTTTATAATTTGTTTAATGATAATTATTAAAAAAAGTATTGAAAATAAAGAAATAATATAGATATTATTAATTCCAGCTGTTTTAATGTTTTGATTATCAGAAAGATTTTCTAATTGCTCATTTAGACTAGAAGCAGCATTTTTAGCAGTAAATAATTTGTCTTGGCATTCATCTATTTTTTCTATATAAGAAGCATTAATAGCTTTATATTTATTTATTTCTTCCTGTAAAGCATTAATATTAGTATTATAATTACTTTTATTTTGATTAATAGTATTTTCTAAATTACCAATTTCATTTATTTTGTTATTTAAATCATTAGTTATTTCTATCATATCATTCTGCATTTGATTGATTATTGTTTTCTTTTCATTGACAATTGTTTCTAAGTTATCAATCTCTTTTAAATATTTGGTTATTAATTCTTGATTTGAACTATTATTTTTTACAGTATCTTCTAATTGCTTTTGAACTGCTAATAAGTTTTCTTGATAAATGGTTAATTCATTTTGATAGGTAATTACTAAAGATTCTAACTCATCTTGTAATAAATTATATGAATCATTTAAATTTTCATTGTCAATCTTAAACAAGGTTAGTTCTGCTTCCAAACCATTAATAATTTCTTGATAATAATCAATAGTGTTTTGCTCAATATTGACCATAACATTCTTATTAATTGTTATAAAAGGGAGTTCATAACTAACGTTATAAGTTCCATTAACTTCGTAATTAATATCAGAGATAATATTAATTTCATCTACCGAAGAATATGTTATAAAATCTTCTAACTTAGTGTTATCATTAACAATTATTAAATTATCAGTAATTGTAACTTTATCTCGACTGCGATAACGATAAAAATCAAGATAATCATTTACATCACACAAATTAAAGTCATCAATACCGCTAGATGAGTAGACATCATTATATACTTTATTTAATCTATAATAACGATATAATTTATCTTGATAACGATATTGCGTTTCTGATGTCACTTTTTTTGTCTTACTAGCTTCTACATAATTAGTTGTTTCTTGAACGGGGTACCACTCAGGATTAGTGATCTTCAACTTATCAACATTAATATTAAAAGGTACAATTTCATCTAAACCATTATAAGTAAAATAATGAATATTAAGTACCTCTGCATACACATTACTAGTTAATGTACGATAAACTTCCAAATTATACCTTTTATCACTATAACCTTCATCATACATATAAAGCGTAATATTTAAACTATCAAGTGGATAATAATCAAGTAAATCAATGACAAAAGTTCCTCCATTATTAACATAAGCCATGCTTTCATAAGTAGAACCATTGTTAATGTAATAATCAAAATCTTCACTACATGAGCTACAACTAACTGCATAATTAAGCGTATTTAGACCGGCTGTAATCATAAGCTCACTAATTCTAAAAGAGCCATAACTACCACTTACATTACTAAATTTAAGATACCTAATTTCTTTCATGTCTTGATACTTATAAATTGTTCTAGTTTCAATATTACGATCAAAATGTTCCTTGGGATAAGTCACATTGAAACTAGTAAAACTAGTTTGAATATAATCACTAACGTCAGCGTAAGGATACATTGGATCATTATCTCCAAGTAAAGCATAATCACCCAGTTCTTTTTCTTCTTTATACCACTTGAATCTTCTTTCAGTTTCAACATCTACTGTGTCACTTTCTTCTATAAGTGTCTCCTGATATTCTGAAAAAGAGCCATAATCAGAATAGTAATTATCAGCTTTCACACTTTTCACACTACAAATACTTATAGATAACAATAGCAAGAGCAACAATATTTTTTTCATTTTCTTCACCTCCTACAATAAATATTACTTTTAAAGTTTGTTTTTCCTCTTATAATTAACTTTAATATAGATATTTTGTTATTTTATGATATAATAGATAACAAATTATTTAAGATTTTTGATAAAGCTCGTAATAAGGGAGATGAATACATTGACTAATATTTTTGATAATGATACTCTGTTTACTTTATCTGAAGATGAAACGAATGACCTTTTAAAAAAAGTGAAAAATGGCGATAAAAAAGCTAAAATGTTATTGACAAAATATTACTTAAAAATCGTTGAAATGCTTGCTACACAAGCATACCAAAAAATTACAGAAACCGGTTTAATTATTGAAATTGATGATTTAATTAATAATGGTTTTATCGGTTTAATGATGGCAATAAGAGATTTTGATGTCAACTCAAACATTAAATTTAAAACGTTTGCTGTTTCAAAAATTGAAGAAGAAATAACAACCATTATTTTTCAAAATAATAATTTATTAAATAATTGTCAATATAACATAAACAATGTTTGCTTAAATGAAAGCATTGAAGAAGCCTACATTCAAAAAGAATGCTACTTACTTATAAGAGAAGCGTTAGATATATTACAGCCTCATGAAAGGCAAATTGTAGAACTTTACCACGGCTTTAATGGTAAACCAAAGACCATAGCTGAAGTAAGTATTTTATTAAAAATGAACAAGTTTTCTGTCAGAAATATTTTAAAAAGTTCTCAAATGAAATTAAAAGCTTATTTAGAAAGAACAAAAGTCATAGAAAAGCGTAGTCCTAAATCATATCCTTTAGCAAACTATATCAACGTTTTAAATTCTGTACAAAAAGCTTCTTTTTTTGCACGAACTATTGTTGATAGAAATATTTCTTTAACTGAGTTGTCAAAACTAAGTGGGCTACATAGTACTACTATTAAAAATTATATTGAAAAATATTTACCTTTAACAAACAAAAGTTTATTTGAACGATATCATGATACTTTATTACAAATAAAGAAAGCAAGCAACAAAGCTAAATTGTTAAGACGGAAGGAAAAACAACATCTGATTACACAATAAAAATATCTTAATGTTTTAAAAAAAAGGAAATGATAAAAGAAGCTTCAAAATAAGCTTCTTTTTTAATTCAAATTATCAATATTTAATATTTCACATTTTTCGGTTTGTTTATAAAAAG
>JAQUUG010000046.1 GCA_028693965.1 Bacilli bacterium | reverse complement strand
GCTTATTTCACTTATAATTTTACTAATTATGCTTTAACAGCAACTGAGACAGCGTTACTTTTGGAAAGAAGTGAAGCTAACACTCCATATAATATAAATAATAATGGTTTTTGCGTCAGTTGTATTA
Organism: Bacilli bacterium; assembly: GCA_028693965.1. Lineage (GTDB taxonomy): Bacteria > Bacillota_I > Bacilli_A > RF39 > UBA660 > JAQUUG01. The sequence goes on along the minus strand of JAQUUG010000046.1, from coordinate 8,676 downwards.
GTAATTTAACTCATCTTAACTTACCTTATTCAATATATATAAGTAGTAGTCATCTTGGTTTAACTGGCGAGAGTCCAAATGCAAGTAGTTATGTAGAAAGTAGTGACATAACGGGAAATAGTGGACTTGGTATTGGTGTATTTTGGCTAGATGATTTTCTCAATGGTGGTCATGGTGGTGATGATGAAGAACCAGGAACATGTGATCCTGTATCTAGTAACCCAGGAACATGTGGTACTACTGGAACTTATATCGATAGTGATGATTGGACAAACTGTGTATATAACTGGGATGTAGCGTTAGTTGGAGCTAGTAAGTGGTGTAACATTTACTGTAGAGAAGAAGTGACAACTAATTTTCCGGGAGACATTCAAACGGCAGTTAAGGCTGGCAATCATTTTATTTGGGAACCAATTTCAGTAAGCGGCACCAAGGTTTGTAAAACAACGGGACTAACTAGTTCAAATGCTCAGACGAGTGATAATCTAATTGATTTAGAAAGATGGCTTAAGGAGTGGAATTATTTAAATGATCGAATTCCTGTTTTATATGATGCATGGCAGATAGCTGAAGAGCAAGAAACGATAATTGATGACGCTTTATCTGATGGTCGAGAAACTAAATCATGTGGATGCAAGAGTGGACATAGAGTTTCTGTAGCTTGTTCTACACCAGGCCAAACAGGTTGTACCAAATTTGTCTGTGACGTTTATTATGATAAATATTACACAGATACAGTTTCTTATGATGGGACAACTACCTATAGAGGTAATACATTATATAAATATGATGGCTATTATTTTGATGGATCTACGATACAAAAATCAAGCATTCAAGTTGATGATTGGTGTGAAGATGACAGAGAACCAGATCCAGATGTTTCAGAAAAAAAACAAGCATATTTAGAAGCCATTGAGAGGCGAGATGAATTAGAAGCAGCTCTTAAGAGATGCAATAATTGGATGAGTGATATTACATACAATTTAGATACTGATGTGACTATTAATTATGAATATTTGGGTTATACTTATAATATAACTTTAGATAAAAATGTTAATGAGCAAAGAATAACTAATTATTGTATTGACGGTAAATGTTCTACAAATTCATTACTAAGTAATGTTAAACTTACTAAAAAAGCTTGTAGTGGTGAAGGGTGCTATTTAAGCCCTATTAGTACTACAATTATAATGCCATACAACAATTTAATTTCATTGACTGTTCAAAAAGAAATAAAATATACCTTACCCACTGATACTTTCAGATATGTTTTAAAATCAACAGATGAATCAGTAAGTACCAAGCCAACTAGTAGTTATATTGATATTGGTTATGGTAATTTACCAGTCCACTATACGACTCTAGCAGGAATTAAAGATATATCACTTACTTATTCTAATGTTGGTGAAGATTATCACTTTGATGACTTATTGGACACCAATGTATATAGGTGTACTTATACGGTTTTTTCTGGTATTACGACATGTAATCCCGATATAGAAGATTGTGGAGATAGTACATCATGTGATCCAGATGTAGAAGATTGTAATCCTGGGCCAGATAAAGCTAATGAAATGAATGTTATATATAGAACTATATCATTAGATAATCCATTTCCAGCTAATGATGGAGAAGGTAGAGTACCAGGTAATAACTGGCTTCCAGACAGTACCAATAGATTATCATATACAGCAGCTAGTTATCCAATAGATGTAGTAAGTAAATATATAACTAATAATCGAGGTGTTACAACAACAGAGGTTTATGACAAAGAGCCAATGTATGAAATAGAATTAAATACAGTTAGAATTAAAGCAATTAGAGATTACAATGATACAACTGATTATGATGATTTTAATTTAACCTGTGAAGAAGGTACCGGCAGGGAATGTATCAGTAAGTTTATTCACGAAACATTTTATGACTATTTTGTGGCAGGAATAGATGGTAGTGATACATCTACTTGTGGTTTATCAAGCGACTTTTATGCTTGCAATGAATCAGATGGGATAACGAGGTGATATAGATGAAAGAGTCATTTTGGAGCATATTTGTTATTACACTAGGAATAACAGCTATTACCTTTGTCTATATTTTTCAATCAATAACTAACACCGATGAACATAACTACAATTTACTTAAAGAAGTAACCGAAGCAGCTATGTATGATGCTTTAGACTTAGCTTCTTATCGGCAAGATGAAACGATTAGAATAGATCGAGAAAAGTTTGTTGAAAACTTTGTTCGTCGTTTTGCTGAAAGTGCTAACTTAGCTCGTACTTATAATATAAAGATTTATGACGTCAACGAAGAACCACCTAAAGTCAGCTTGCAAGTATCAAGCGCCGAAATTAGTAGTATCGTTGGCGAAGTACTAGATTTTAATATTATAAATAAGCTGGATGCTATTCTAGAAACCCCATATTAATTTAAGAGAGGAAGATTAAAATGAATAATGTAATTATTTCACTTAAAAGATTTTTACAAAATAAAAACACCGTTACCGTCCTTGGCGTAATTGCCATAATAACCATTCTTTATTTCGCATACAACTATCAAGTTAAACAGGAAACTGAGCCAGTAAGAATTTACGTTGCTAAAGAAACAATTCAACCACGTACTTTGATTACAGATGATATGGTAGAAACTAAAAAAATACCAAAAGCAGCTGTAACATCTAATGTAATTAGAACAAAATCAGCTATTGTTGGGAAATATAGTAATTATAATACAACAATACCTGCTGGTAGTATGTTTTATACGGAAACAGTAATTAGTGAAGATGAACTTCCAGATTCATCATTTACTAAAGTAAAAGATGGCGAAATACCATATAATTTTTCAGTAACAATTGATTCAACTTATGGTAACTCTATTTATCCGGGAAATATTATAGATATTTATATGAAAGCTGTTAATGATGCCGGAGAAATCATGGTTGGTAAATTACTTGAAAATATAGAAGTATTAGATGTTATTGATAAAAGTGGTAATAAAGTGTTTGAAAACACGGAAGAAAACAGAACACCAGCTACACTTATTTTTGGTGTATCATCAGAAATCCATATTCTACTTAGAAAAGCAAGTTATATGAAAGCATATTCAGTAGAATTATTCCCAGTACCACACGGTGGAAATATTCCTGTTGAAGGTGATACTGCTGTTTCATCTCAACAATTAAAAGACTTTATTGAAAGTCATACTGTGGCCAATGATGAATTAATCGATGAGACCACTAATACTACGGAAACAGGAGAATAAATATGCATGACAATGTATTTTCACAAATAGACTGGGGGGCATTAAAAGAATATATTGATAATGATGATATCACGGATATTTCTTATAGTAATGGTGGACAAGTTTGGTTAAAAACTTTATCACAAGGTATCTATCGTATTGATAATGAAGCTATTAATAATGCTTTTATGGAAAAACTAGCATTTCAATGCGCTAACGCTATGGGAAAAACCTTTAACATGGCCCATCCTTTTCTAGATGCTGAAAGTGCAGAACTGCGTCTTAACTTCATTCATGATTCAATTGCCCGTAATGGAATAGCCGTTGTTTTACGTAAGACTCCTGCTAAAATAAGACTAGAAAAAGAAAAAATAATTGCTGAAAAATATATTACTTTAAGTATTCATGATTTTTTAGTAAAATGTGTTGAAGGACATTGTAATATTATTGTTTGTGGAGAAACTGGTTCAGGAAAAACAGAATTTGTTAAGTATTTGGCATCAAAAACGAAAGAAAATGAAAAAATAATAACTATTGAAGATACTTTAGAGCTCCACTTGGACCGTATTTTCCCACATCGTGACATTGTTGCCATGAAAACGAACAATATTGCATCTTATACTGATGTCCTAGTGACTTGTATGAGACAGAATCCTAAATGGATATTACTTTCTGAGGTACGTAGTGCTGAAGCGGTAATGGCAGTTAGAAACTCAATATCATCAGGGCACTATATTTTATCAACAATTCATGCTGATAAAGCAACATCTATTCCTAATCGTATGTATAGTTTACTTGAAACAAATCAAGATATTGATCAATTCTTAAAATCAATTTATCGCTATATTCAATTAGGCGTATATGTAAGGGGATATCAAGATAAAGTGACTAGGAGGTTTATTAGAGAAATTGCGGAAGTAACAGAATTTTATGTTACTGAAAACAATGAAGCTAAATATAACACAATCTATAAAAAACTATCAAATGGCAGAGTAATTCAAAGAAAGCCAAGCAAATATCTATTTGACTATTTAGATATTCAAGGGGTTGTTTTAGATCCTAATATAATACCGGAAACGGATGATGAAACATCAGAAAAACAAAATGATGTTGAAATCTTATTTGAATAGGGGTGAAGAAATGGATAAAATTATTTTTGTAATTGTAGCTTTTATAATTATATATGTTATTATATATCGTAAAAACAGTGGAGAAAATGTTTATAAGTATATAGTTAGACAAACTAGTAATACTTATAATAAATATGCACCTTACTCTTTTAAAACAGTAAGAGAAAAAGTTAAGGAATTAGGTCAAGAATATACACCAAGACAATATGCAATGCAAGTTAGTATTTTTGCTGTAGGGGCGTTCTTAATTTCATATTTATATTTTTATAACATTGTAATTTCATTATTTTATACAATTTTATCAATTACTATAATTCCATATTTAACATATTTAAGATGCAAAAGAATCTACAGTGAATTTATTTTTGAACAAATACAAGTTTATACAACTAATGTTATTATGGAATTTGCGACGACACAGTCATTTGTTAAAGCCATGGAAGGTGTTTATGAATCAGGAGTTTTAGAAGACCCTGTTAAAACAGATGTTAGAACAATGATTGATTTAGCGTACGAAAATGGCACAATTAACCAATCACTTGATTATATGAATAATAAATATAATTATTATATAGTTAAAAATATGCATCAATTATTTTTGCAAATAACTAATGAGGGTTCTAAAAACTCAGCATCTTCATTAGAAAACATGTCATTAGATATCGATATGTTAGTTGAGAATGTTTATCGTGATCGTATTGATAGATCAACTTTTCATAAGAAATTTTTACAATTTGGAATTATTCTTTATTTAATGGTTATGTTAGTTCAATTCTTATTAGGGGTAGAAACATATATTCAAATGTTAGATACCTTACTTGTTCAATTTCTATTACATACCATTATAATAATTAATACTTTCTTCTTAATTAATGGAGAAAGATATTATAACGAGAATGTAGGTGTTGAATAATGATATTTATTTTTATAGCAATTATTTTAATATTTGTTTTCGAATATAATCGTAAGATTAATACTAAAAGATTTATAAAAGATTCCGTTCCTTATTTAAACTTTTTAATGGAAGATGATTATAAGTTTTTATTAAATATTAGATATAATGGTAATGTTGACGTTAACAAAAAATATGAAAGAAGATTATTAGATGGATTTTCTGTTATAATATTATTTATCTTTATTCTCTTTTCTAAATTAAACTTTATTTATATTATTACGGCTTTGATATTAGGTTATCTAGCATTTAAGTTGCCATACATGCAACTTCAAAAATATTATAAAGCTAATTTGCACCAAATAAATTTGATGCTTCCATACTATTTAAAAAGTTTAGAAATATTGATTCAACATTATACTGTTCCAGTAGCGCTAAGTCATTCGATTGATACAGCTCCTGAAATCTTTAAATCAGGTTTAAAAACACTCATTTCTAAAATAGAAGCTGGTGATTCTAGTGTTGATCCATATATGGATTTTGCCAAAGAATATCCAGTAAGAGATTCAATGCGTATGATGCGTTTGCTTTATCGTTTAGGACTTGGATCACAAGAAAATAAACAAGAACAACTAATGATGTTTTCAAGAACGGTATCAACTTTGCAAAATAAATCTAGAGAACAAAAATATCGTGAACGTTTAGAAAAAATGGAAAATCAAACGATGTTAATGCTAGGAGTAACTGGTGGTGGAATACTCTTATTAATGCTATTCTCAATTATGATGATGATGCAATATTGATGTTGAAAAAGATAATAAGTATATGATATAATAAAAACGTGGATAATAAGATTAAGGTGGTGATATAAGTGAAAGAAGCAGCAGGAGAAGCAAACTTAACAGTAATTGCTATTATATTAATTGGTATTATAGCAGCTATTGTAACACCTATTGTTAACAGTATGATGACAACAACTGAACTTAGATCATGTTGTCAAAATGATGGTGGAACATGGGTTGATGGTTCTTGTACTAATGGTACTACATATTCAAAGGGTTGTTCTGAAGAATAGTTTATATTCTAGTTGGTGGTGATAATTCATGCGAGAAGGCATAGGAAGCATATTTCTATATAATTTAATTATTATCTTTTTATTATTGATTTTTGTCTTTTTAGCTGGAACCATGAGTTACGCTAAAGCTTTTAGAGTTAATAGTAGAATTATTAATGCAATTGAGAATTTTGAAGGATATAATGAAGCTTCTAGTGAAGAAATTGTTAGAGCTTTAACTAATTATGGCTATAGTATTGAAAAAAGTGGTAGTTGTAAGGATAAAGACGGTTATATAACTTCAGAAAGGTTAGAAGATAATTTTACTTTTTGTGTATATTATAAAGTTGTTAATGAAAATTATTTAGTGTATGGAGTAACTTCATATATGTATATTGATTTACCCATTATTGAGGGTTTAATTAAAATTCCTATATATGCAGAAACGGATCAAATATACATGTTTTCTAGTTAGGGAGTGATGGTATGAGAGAAGCCATAGGCAACACATTTGTGTTTAATTTAATAATTATTTTTGTCATCGTTGTCTCCTTAATTTTAGTTGGTTCTCTAAGTTACACTAAAGCTTTTAAAGTGAAAAATAAAATTATTAATGCGATTGAAGAAACCAAAGGTTTCACTAGTACAACTATTGAAAATATTGAAGAAAGTTTAGCTAAAATAGGATACCGTATTAATAAAACAAATAAAGCGTGTCCAGCAGTTAGTAATACTAATTGTGAATCTGTTAAAATAAGTGCAATTGATACAACTGCTTATGAAAGTGATTATCGTTACTGTGTATATAGTTGTACGACTGATAAAGGTATTTACTATAAAGTAACGGCCTTTATGTATTTTGACATTCCAATTATTGAAGAAACTATGGAATTTCCTATTTCAGGAGAAACAAGAACTTTTTATGATTTTTAAGAGAGGTGATATAAATGAACGTTATTATTTCTAATAAGTATAGGTCTTTATTACAAGGGCTGGACATTGATATAATAAAAACAATGGATGGTGTTTTTGATGTTGAAGAAATAATATCAACTTTTCAAAATTTCTATTTTCAAAGAATGATATTAGATATCACCGCTATTAAAGATTATAAAGATGTAAAAAATTTACAAAAACTATCTATTTCCTTAGATATGGATAAAGTGATACTACTTTTAGATGATTCTGAAGAAAGTTCATCACCAGAGTATTTATCTACTTTAATATCTATGGGAATCTATAATTTTGCCAAAAATTTAGATGGTATTATGTATTTGTATAACAATCCTAATAGCTATAGGGATGTTGCACATATTCATCAATTAAATAATTTTAAAGAGGATGATAAGGATGCAACACCAGTTATGCCTGTTAATTCTCTTAGAATTATTGGTGTTAAAAATGTTACAAAACAGTCTGGAGCAACAACATTAGTCTATATGATGATGAACCAGTTATCTAAAAATTATGATGTTATAGCTATTGAAGTTGATAAAAGAGATTTTTCATTATTTAATGATAAAAAAATGATTAGTACTACTAATAGCGAAATTGGCAATATAATTGCTAAAAATAGTGGTAAAGAAGTAATTTTAGTTGATGTTAATGATAGTACTTCAGCTTTATCACTTTGCCATGATGTTGTTTATTTAATAGAACCATCAATTATTAAACTAAATAGATTGATGATGTTTGATACTAAAGCTTTATCAAAAGTTAAGGATAAAAAGGTTATTTTAAATCAAAGTATGTTAAATGATCGCGATGTGTTAGATTTTGAATATGAGTCAAAAATTAAAACATTTTTCAATATGCCACCTTTAGATGAAAGGTCTAAAGAAATTCATATTTTAGATGTCTTACTTACAAAATTAGGCTTTGTTAGACAAAAAAATGATGAAATTTCTAAAAAAAATAAACTTTTAGGATTATTTAATATATAAATGTTGACAAAATATGTAAAATAAAGTATTATATGAGGGAATAGGGAGGTTATCTTATGTTATATGTGTTAAAATCAGGAATAGTAGATTGCGCAGGTTTTGATATACCAGTAACTATTGTTGACGTTGTTAGTAATATTGTTTTATTAATTAAAATTGCTGTCCCAATTTTACTAATTATTTATGGAATGCTTGATTTAGGAAAAGCTGTTATGGCACAAAAAGAAGATGAAATAAAAAAAGGTCAACAAACGTTTATTAAGAGATTAATAGCTGCAGCTATTGTATTCTTTGTTATCTTTATTGTTCAACTAGTTATGGGTATTGTAGCTGGTGATGATGCTGATATTTGGAATTGCGTTAATATGTTTGTAAATGGCAGATAAATATACTATAAACAATAATAAATCTTTATTA
>JAQUUG010000045.1 GCA_028693965.1 Bacilli bacterium | reverse complement strand
CACATCCTTTATTTTCCCGTTTTCCATTTGAATAACTTTATCAAATAAATCCATATTATCTAATCTATGTGATGAGATAACAATAGTCTTGTCTTTAAATCTATTAAACATATTTTTTAATATTTTCCTCTCCAAAGAAATATCCATTTGACTAAGACCTTCATCTATAAAAAGTAAATTAAAATTTTTAGCTAATGTTCTAGCTAAAACTAATCTTTGTTTTTCACCACCTGATAAATTAAAGCCATTTTCTTCAATTAAAGTGTTAAAACCTAAATTATTATTAAATATTTCATCAATACAACATTCCTTTACTAATTCACTTATATTGTTATCATCAGCCATAGTTAAATTATCGTATAAAGTTCCATTAAATATAATTTCACTTTGTGATATATAACTAACATAGTTCAAATAGAATTCTTGATTATAAATATTAATATCATTATCACTAATATTTATTTGATTATTTTTAACAGGATAATATTTCATAAGAATTTTTAATAAAGTGCTTTTGCCACTACCACTAACTCCCGTTAGACATACTTTTTCACCTTGTTTTATCTCTAAATCAATATTATCTAAATGTTTGGTAACATTGTCATAACTAAATGATAATTTTTTAATAGATATATCACCCTTTGGAATCATTTCAAGGGGTTGAGCTTTTTTATTGTAATAAAACAATTCACCCATCTTATTAAAAACATGATATGATTCATTATAACTATTTAAAAGATTAGGAAATATTGAAAAAGGTGTTATTATATATTCTTGTAAACTTATTATGACAAGTAATTGTCCAATTGATAATTTATTATCAATAATAGCTAGTATTCCAATTAATATAATTACATAATAATTTATTTGTTTAACAAATTGAACTATAAAATCTTGAATAACTTGTGTCTTTTCTAGTTGATATATCTTTTTTAGTAAATCATTATGTTTCTTTCTAAATAGTTGTGACAATTTAGTTATAATATTGAGTCCTTTAACTGTTTCATAATCATTAACACTTGTTATTATGTGATTATTTAATATAGCTAAAGTACTTTGAGCTTTTTTCACATTAATTTTTATCAATTTTGACGTTATCAAAGTCATAACTAGTATCAAAGTAATGGTTATAGTCATAACAAATAATAAATCCTTACTAATAATATACATTAAAATAAATGATAATATTGCAAGTGGCAAATCAACAAACAGAAAAACAATGCCATCAATAATTAGTTTTTTTATGTTACTTGCTTTGTCAAAATAAGTCATTATTTCTCCAGAACTTCTATTACTATAATAATGATAAGGAAGTGAGATGATTTTACTAAACAGATAATTATGAAGATCATTTAATAAATGTTTGTCATATAAAATTAGTAACTTATTACGTAAATATATAGTAATTTGCTGGATTGTCAAAAAAATTATAAAACAAGTAAAAATTATATATAATTTATTTATAGTTAAATTAATATTATCTATCATTAATTTAAAATAAAATGAATTAATTATTGATAATATTGTAATTAGTAAAGATGACAAAACTATTTTAATTAAACGATGTTTTTGGCTTTTTAACAAAGCATTAATAAAAGTAAATAGTTTATAGTTGTTTTTTTGGTAAGGGATTCTTAAAATTGGGTAAAAAAAGATTAAAGTACCACTCCATATTTTATTAAAATCCGTTAGTGTTATTTTTTTAATTTTAGTAGCAGGGTCTGCCACTATCAAATAACCCTTTGTCTTATTAACTTCATAGATTACTATAAAATGAGGATACTTTTTATCTATACAAACGTGAGCAATAGCTGGAGTCATGACACTTTCTTTATTTAAATCATCAATTTGACATTTAACACCATAGGCTTCAAACCCAAGTTCTTTAGCTGCCTCTATTATATGGTAAGCAGTAGTGCCTTGTTTACTAGTTTTAGTCATGTTTCTAAGTTCTTCCTTTTCCACATAACCTTTATAATATTTTACAACCATTTGCAAACAGCATACTCCACAATCCTTAATATTATCTTGTTTGGTAAAGGGATATTTTTTTATCATTATCTCACCTCCTATAACTAATATACAAGGTAAGGAATATAATTCCTTTCGTTTTAATTATAATATTTATCATTATTTTTAATTTAAAATATTATCAAAATATAAAAAATAAGTTTAATAACTTATTCTAAATACTATTTGTTTTATATGTTGTTACTGGATGCCACTGCATACTATAATGTTTTGTATCTGGGTTACCCATGCATATCATTTTCATAGATTGTTCCACTCCTCCTTCATCTACTATTTGTAGCCATGAAAGAGAAGAAGCTCTAACAGGATTCTTAATCAATAGTTCTGGTGTATATCTGCCGTTTAAATAAAAATAGGACTCTCTAAATATACGATTTTTTAAATTAATCTTAACAGTATTAAATCATTAATATTAACACCATTATATATACATTCTCTATGATAGATTAAATTATCCAATCTTAAGTAAAATGCAAATATTGCTTTTCTCGTATCATCAACACGTTTACAATTGTCACCAAGCATAGGTACTAATTCTTTTTCAATAATACCTTGCATTTTGCTTTTACAAGTTAAGTGGCAAACATAACAGTCTTTGCGAACAATATCGATATTGGATGAATCAAAAACATTCATTTTAGATAAAGCAACAAAAAAAGAAAAATCATTTATTGATTTTTCTTAAATATAAATATTTTTTTATCTTTAAAAATTTTTTCTTTAATTTTATTATACCCATTAACCTCTATAAAATCACGCTCAAACTCACAAATTACTATACCTTCATCTTTTAATAAATCAAATTCATAAATTTGCTTTAAAATATCTGCCATATCATATGCATATGGGGGATCTAAAATAATAATATCAAACTTAATTTGCTGCTTATTAAATTTCTTCAATGCTTCAATATAACTAGATTTAATTATAGAAGTTTTTTCGGTAACTTTAATTTTATTTAAATTATTTTTAATTATTTCAATAGCTTTACCATTATTATCAACAAAATAACAGGTATTAGCGCCATTACTTAAAGCTTCAATGCCAAGAGCACCACTACCAGCAAAAAGATCAAGTACTATAGCTTCTTTTATATAACTTTGAATCATAGCAAACATTGACTCTTTAACACGGTCCATTGTAGGTCTAGTACCATTAATATCATGTCCTAATAAATTACTACCTTTGTATTTACCACTAATAACTCGCATTATATCACCACAATATTATTTTATCACAATTACTGGAGTGATGACAAAACAGATTGAATCATTTCAACATTTTCTAGTGTTTTTGTTAAACGATCACTAAAACGAAGTTTATATTTATCTTTTACTTCTTCAACAAACTCATCAAACAATTCTGGATGACGATTTAGAGTTTTATACCAATAAGAATTCTCCCTTATATATTTTATATAATTTGGATCACTTTTTAACTTAAACTGAACGTCTAAAGTCATTAATCATCAAAATGTTTATATAAGGGGCGAGGTTTATATTCTTCTTTAGGTTTAGTAGTTTCTTTGGTTGATAAATCTTGAACAACACCAATAACTCTTTGCAAACTACCGACACCCTCTTTAACACTATCTAAATTGATATTTTTAAGCCAGTTAAAAAACTCTGTTATCCCAACGGCAGATGTTGCCGCTGCCGCTACTGTCTCCTTACTTAAATAATCTTGCCATACTGTTTGATCATCATCATATAAGTCATACATTTCATAAAATTTTTGCCAAGTCATTTCCCCGTTCTTAACATATTTTAATAAACTAGGATTTTTTTTGACAAATTCTTTAAATTGACTTCGCTTATCCATTATAACCACCTATAACATTATATGTCATTAATTTAAAATGTTGTAAAATAAATATTATCTTACCTATTTTAAAAATAATAATTAGAAAAAAAGAACATAATGTTCTTTTATACTTTAAAATCATCTAAAAAGTCATCAATAGTCATAATTTTTTTATCAACTTCATCTAATACTTCTTCTTTATTAATAACTATTTCTTCAATTGGTGTTATATTTAAACTATCTCTATCAATAATCTGAGTAGATAAAAAAGCTTTATCTATTTTATTTTTAATAATAGTCGTTCCCGTTGACAATAAATCAGATATTGGTAAATCACTAGTTTTAATTTCTTCAATAACATTATCATGTAAAATAGCAATATAATCTCTACTGTTAGTTAGGAATGTATCTAATATATAATATGGATTAGTCTTAACGTTTCTAATTATAAGATTTCCTTTACGTGTTCTAGTCCCTAGTTCAAGATCATTTATTTTAATTCTTTTACCAGTACTTTTTCTCGTAATAATTGTTAAATACTCATTATTTTGATTAACTAAGCCGCTAACTATAAAGTCATCTTTTAAACTAATCGCCTTTACTCCACTAGTTTTAGTACCTGAAATAGGAATTTCATTAACATCATATTTTAATAAATAACCATTATTAGTAGCAATAATAACATCATTACCTATATTGTCACTAACAGAAACGACTAAATCATCTTTCTTCAGTTTCATAGCACATAATGGTTTAGAATAACGTTGGACCGCAAAATCTTTTAGTAATGTCCTTTTAACCATACCGTTTTTGGTAAACATAGTAATCCAAACATTATCATTAAAATCGTAAACAGGAACGGCAGCAATTACATTTTCATGTGGTTCAATTTTTATAATATTACTAATGTGTTTACCAAGTTCTTTCCATTTTAAATCAGGAAGTTCATAAACAGGGACATATAAATAGTTACCCAAATCAGTAAATAATAAAATGGTGTCTAACGTATTTATGCGATAAAGATTAGTAACATAATCGCCCTCTTTTACGGTGGTATCTTCACTAGAGCTAGCACTATAACTTCTTTGACTAATTCTCTTGACATAACCTTCACTTGTTATCACAACGATTACATCTTCTTTAGCAATCATTTCTTTAGTATCAATTTTAATTTCTTCAATTTCTTCTTCAATTTGTGTTTTACGTTCACAAGCATATTCCTTTTTAACTTGCAGTAACTCTTTTTTCATGACATCTTTTAACTTGTTGTCATCATCTAATATTTCTTTTAAAGCAGTAATAATTAAATCTAAATTTTTGTTTTCTTCTTCTAAAGTAATAATATCAGTATTAGTTAATTTATATAATTGTAATTCAACAATTTTTTCTGCTTGTTTTGCAGTAAAATCGTATTTTAAAACCAAGTTGTTTTCAGCATCTTTTCTATTTTTACTGGCTCTAATAGTAGCTATTACTTCATCTAAAATACTGATAGCTTTAATTAATCCTTCAACAATATGTTTACGAGCTAGAGCAAATCTTAGATCAAATTCGGTTCTTCTAGTTATAAACTCTTTTTGATGGGTAATATAAGCATCTAAAATAGGAATAACACCAAGTGTCATTGGTCTTTTATTAACGATGGCTACCATATTATAATTATACGATGTTTGTAAATCGGTGTTTTTTAGCAAATAACTTTCAACTAATTGCCTATTAGCATCTTTCTTTAAATCAATAACAATGCGAAGTCCATTACGATCAGATTCATCTCTTACTTCAGCCATACCATCAATTTTTTTATCAATACGTATATCTTCAATTTTTTTAACTAAAGATAATTTATTTACATCAAAAGGTATTTCAGTAATAACAATCTGTTCTTTACCTTTATCTTTAACTACATTCATTTTAGCTCTAACTATAACTTTACCACGGCCAGTAGTAAAAGCATCAATAATACCTTTTTTTCCATATCCAATGCCACCGGTTGGAAAATCAGGCCCTTTTATAATGCCTAGAATAGTATCGATACGAGAATTAGGTGAATCAATTCTTTTAATGGTTGCATCAATTACTTCACCTAAATTATGAGGGGGAATATTAGTTGCATATCCAGCTGATATTCCACTTCCACCATTAACAAGTAAATTAGGAAATTTGGCTGGTAAAACAGTTGGTTCCATTTCGGTATCATCAAAATTAGGTGCCCAAGTAATAGTATCTTTATCAATATCTTTTAATAATTCTATACTTATTTTAGAAAGACGAGCTTCCGTATAACGCATAGCTGCCGCTGAATCTCCATCCATTGATCCATTGTTACCTTGCATATCAATATAAGGAGTATTTTGTTTCCACCACTGGCTCATTCTTACCATAGCATCATAAATACTTGCATCTCCATGTGGATGATAATTACCCATTATACTTCCGACTGTTTTAGCACTTTTACGATATGGTTTATCAAAAGTGTTGCGTTCTTTATACATGCCATATAATATTCTTCTTTGAACTGGTTTTAAACCATCTCGCACATCTGGGATAGCTCTATCTTGGATAATTGACTTAGCATATCTGCCAAAGCGATCACCCATCACATCTTCTAAAGCAAAATCATGAATTCTTTGTAATATGTCTTTCATTAATTCACATCCTTATTGTCCATATTTATATTTCTACTTTTATTTAGCAATTTATATTAAATTATTATATTGCGTAGTTATCTTCGAGCGAGAATTCAACATTTTCTTCGATCCATTCTTTTCTTGGTTCAACTTTGTCTCCCATTAGTGTACTAACTCTCTTTTCAGCTAAAGTAGCATCTGTAATACTTACTTTGATTAAACTTCTTGTTTCTGGATTCATGGTTGTTTCCCATAACTGGTCAGCATTCATTTCACCTAAACCTTTATATCTTTGTACACCTGGTTTGCCGCCATGTTCTTTAACAATAGCTTGCCATTCTTCATCACTCCAAGCATAAAAATGTTTTTTACCATAATCAATTTTATATAAAGGTGGCATGGCAATATATAGTTTGCCATGTTCAATTAATGGTTTCATATAGCGATAGAAAAAAGTTAGTAATAATATTTGAATATGGGCTCCATCATCGTCAGCATCGGTCATGATAATAACTTTGTCATAATTGGATTCATCAACAGTGAAATCACTACCAACGCCTGCACCAACAGTATGAATAATAGTACTTATTTCTTCATTTTTTAATATTTCATCCATTCGCGCTTTTTCAGTATTAATAACTTTACCGCGAAGTGGTAAGATAGCTTGGAACTTGCGATCACGACCACCTTTAGCAGAACCACCAGCTGAATCTCCCTCAACTAGAAAAAGTTCATTAATTTTAGGATTTTTGCTTTGAGCTGGTGTTAATTTACCACTTAATATTTTTTCTTTTTTGCCTTTGTCTTTGCCATTTCTAGCCTCATCACGAGCTTTTCTCGCCGCTTCTCTAACCATTTTACTTTTGACCATTTTATCTAATATCTTAGTAGCAATAGCTTTGTTCTCTTCTAAGAAAAATTGTAGTTTTTCAGAAACAATACTATCAACAATCGTTCTTGCTTCAGGAGTACCTAACTTACCTTTAGTTTGACCTTCAAATTGTAGTAATTTTTCTGGTATTTGTAAACTTAAAATAGCTGTTAACCCTTCTCTTGTATCACTACCTTCTAAGTTTTTATCTTTGGCTTTTAAATAACCATTGTTTCTAGCATAATCGTTAAACACCCTTGTTAAAGCTGATTTAAAACCTACTTCATGACTTCCACCATCACTGGTTTTGACATTATTAACAAATGATATAATATTTTCACTATACGTATCAGTATATTGAAAAGCAACTTCTACATTAATTTTATCTTTTATTCCCTCAAAGCTAACAACTTGATGTAATTCTTTTTTATCATCATTGATATACTCAGCAAAGGCTTTTAAACCATCTTCATAATGAAAGGTATCATGTTTTTGATCAGCTTCATCAATTACTTCAACAGTTAACCCTTTAAGTAAAAAAGCACTTTCTTGCATTCTTTCACATATAGTTGTATATGAAAAATTAATTGTTTCAAAAATTGTTTTATCAGGCATGAATCTAACTTTTGTCCCTGTTTTTGATGTTTTATCTAGTTTTTTAAGTGGAACTACTGTATGTCCACCATTTTCAAAACGGATATAATATTCATAGCCATCTCTTTTTATATTAACTTCTAAATATGAAGATAAAGCATTAACTACACTAGCACCAACACCATGTAATCCACCCGAAACCTTATAACCACTTTCCTCAAATTTACCACCAGCGTGCAAAATAGTATAAATAACTTCAGGAGTTGACTTGCCAGATGAGTGCATACCTGCGGGAACGCCTCTTCCTTCATCTTCAATACTTATACTCTTATCACTATGAATAATTATTTTAATTTTTTTACCGAAACCATTAATAACTTCATCAATAGAATTATCAACAATTTCCCAAACTAAATGATGCAGTCCTCTTTTATCTGTTGAACCGATATACATACCAGGTCTTTTTCGTACTGCTTCTAAACCTTCTAATATTTTGATTGAACTTTCATCATATTTTGTCATTTATATCACCTAACATAGATTATAACACAAAATGACACTATTTTAAAAGTGTCATTTGCTGATATTAGTATATATTTTAATTATAATGAACAAAAAGTTTTTGTTTTTCACAATCTAGATTAGTTGGATAAGCAGTAATTATTTTATCTGATAATGGTAATGTTATAATTAACAAATAATTTTCATAAATTTTTTTGCCATTTTCATCAAATGTATAACCACAATTAGGATAATAAATAAAACGTCCCCATTTATCCTCAATCCCAATAATCTTTTTCTCTTCAGTTAATAAAATTTCTTTTAATTTTTCTATATTAGGTTCAAAATTAAATACACTATGAATATCTTTATCACTTAAATACGGTTACATTTTATAGTTATTATTGCATAGATGAGTTTCGCTAAACATAAGTGTTGCATCATCTAATCTACTACTACTAGCAGATTCTAGTGAAGTAAAAAAATTTTGTAGAAAATTAGGAATATCTACATCATTA
>JAQUUG010000044.1 GCA_028693965.1 Bacilli bacterium | reverse complement strand
GATTCTAAGATACCAAATAATTTATTTGGTGATAATAGTAAGATTAGACAAGTTCTCCTTAACCTTTTAAATAATGCTGCTCAGTATACAGAAAAAGGTTCAATAGAACTTGAAGTGTCAGCAAATATTAAAAATACCTATGTTGATTTAACTTTTAAAGTTAAAGATACTGGAAACGGTATGGATAGTAATCAAACTAGAAATTTATTTGAAGCATCAAAAGATAAAGTTAAAATTGGATTATCAATTGTTAAAAAATTGGTTGACGCTTTGCAAGGAAAAATTGTTGTGGAGAGTGAAGTTAATAAAGGTAGTATTTTTACTTTCATGATTACTCAAAAAATCATTAGTGATGATCCAATAGGGACAATTGATTTGTATGCAACAGAAGGTAAAAAGAATATGGCTTTTAATGCTAATGGTAAAAAGATATTAGTAATAGATGATAATAAACTTAATTTAAAAGTCGCAACTCGTCTTTTAGAACCATATAAAGTTATTATTGATACTGCTAGCAATGGTGAAGAAGGTATTAACTTAATTAATACTAATAAATATGATTTAATTTTATTAGATCAGATGATGCCAGAAATGGATGGGATTCAAACATTAAAAAAATTAAAAGAAAATAAAAATTTTGATACTCCTGTTATAGTGTTAACAGCTGATGCTATCGTTGGAGCTAAAGAAAATTATCTAAAAGAAGGCTTTGACGACTATTTGTCAAAACCAATAGACACCAAACAATTAAATATTTTATTGAAAAAATATTTAAGGAAGGATGAAATATAAAACTCACGGTTAAAGCTGTTGAGTTTTTATTGTATTAATTTCAAATTAACCAAAATTTGACAAAATAGTAAAAAAATGTATAATAAGTGGCAATTAAGGGGGAATTTGTGATGAGAAGATTTGTTGTTGGGACTGATAAAGACGGTGTACTAACAAATATGAGTAAATATAAAATAGAGAAAGGTAGAGACTATTTTGGGCAAGAGCCGATAAATTTGAATGGCTATTCCACAAGAGAGATATTTGGGGTTAGTAAACTACAAGACATCATTTTTGGACTAAAATTTTTGGATGAATATTTCTTAGAGGTAGAGACTAGAGAAGATGCCTCAAATGTTATAAATTCACTTATTGAATTTGGATGTGAGTTTCACGAAATAACTGCTGCCATGTTTACAACTATTGACAATAAAATAGGAGAAAAATATAGAAACTATAATGAGGAGTGGAATAATAAAAATAATCTCTCATTTTCTTCTATACAATATTGTTCTGAAAGTAACTCCCCAAGAGATAAGTATATTGCTTGTCATAAGTTAGATGTTGATGTGATGATTGAAGATAAGTCAGACGTTGCAATATATTTAGCAGAACGAGGTATTCAAGTTTTACTTATGGATACACCTTATAACAAAGCAGTAATTCATGAAAATATAAAAAGAGTTCATAGTTGGATTGAAATAAAAGATAATATTATTACTATGATGAAGGAAAAAAATATTTTTGAAACTTCTGATATTTTCAAAGATCAATTTCAAATTCTTTCTTTTAGGGAAAGAGAAAATCTTGATTCAAATGAATTAAATACATATTTTTCAACCTATAGATTGTATTTGAAAAATTTGTATTTTAATAGAGAAGCTCTGGAAATAGCTCGTAAAAATTTCAAACTTTGCTATGCAATGTCTAAACCGTTATTAACTGCTATATTTAGGCCTAAAGTTATAGGTAAAAAAAATGTCCCATATCAAAAAGGAATGATATTTGCTTTTAACCATTTAAATTCGTATGACCAGTATTTAATTCAATTAGCTCTAGGAAAACGTCATATGGTTGGACTGGCTGCCAGTTCAATTAAAGATACTTTTAGAGGGAAAATATTTACAAAATTAGGTTCAATATTTATAGATAGAAATGATTCTTTGAGCAGAAAAAGAGGAGAAGAACAATTAGCTATAAATCTAATTCATGGTAATGATATTCTTATATTTCCAGAAGGAACAAGGAAAAACAAGACTTCCGAAGGAAAAAAATTAATTTTACAAAAATTTAAATTGGGACCAGTTTCATTAGCCCAAAAAACAGGAGCAGCAATAGTTCCTGGAGTAATTAAATATGGAATCTTTCCAAAGGTTATATTTGGGGAACCAATTACAGTAGAAAAAACAGATGACTTAAAAATTAAAACTGAATATTTAGAAAGCATTATTTATAATTTAATATCCGATAGTGAAAAAAGATTAACGTTTGTTAAAAAATAGTAAAGGATGTGAATTTTATGGTTAATTTAAAAGTATATAGTGGAGTAGAAATATTAAGATCAGCTAATAAATTATACACTGAAATTGATAAAAATAGAAATCTCTACTTGAAGAAAGTGGCAAATGGAGAAATTTTTGGGAATTTGTCTGGGAAACCATCCTTAGATAAGGAATGGTTGCGATATTACACAGACGAGCAAATAATGATTGATATGCCAGAAATGACAATATATAATTATATGAGAAAAAATAATTTAAATCATTTAAATTCTATAGCCTTGTACTATTTTGGAAAAAGAACAACTTTTGAAGATTTTTATAAAAAGATAGATGATTGTGCTAAGGGATTAGTGGCAAATGGAGTAACACCTGGTCAAATTGTTACTATTTGCATGCCAAATACACCAGAGGCTGTAATAGCTTTTTATGCTTTAAATAAAATTGGAGCAGTAGCAAATATGATACATCCATTATCTGGTAGAGATGAAATAAAATATTTTATAAACGAAGTTGATTCAAAATTAATTATAGCTATTGATAGCGTAGTAAATCAAATAGTAGAAATCATGGATGAAACTAAATTACAAAAAATAGTATCAGTTTCGCCTAAAAACTCTATGCCAATGATTAAACAAATATTGTATCCATTAAAGGCTAAAAAAAATAAGATTACGAACAAAGAAAATGTAATTGAATGGAATAAATTTATTCAGGATAGTTTACAGGTTGAATCAAAATTAATTAATGAATATCCATATGAACAAGATAGATTGGCTGTTATCCTTCATACGGGTGGAACTAGTGGAACACCTAAGGGGGTAAAACTATCTAATGATAATTTCAATTGCATGGTAGAACAATTTAAGCAAAATACTTGTGATTTTTCACGAGGTGATCGATTGCTAGCAATTATGCCGGTTTTTCACGGATTTGGATTATGCAGTTCAGTTCATTTGCCATTATCTTTGGGGGTAGAAATAAATTTAATACCAAAGTTAAATAAAAAAGATTTATACAAAATATTTAAAAAATATTGCCCAAATCATCTTATTGGAGTTCCTACATTTTTTAAGGCAATTATAGGAGATAAGAGATTAAAAAAAATTGACATGTCATATATAAAACATATTGTGTCAGGCGGAGATAAAAATTCTATTGAGAATGAGGTAAATTCATTCTTCAGGTTACACAATTGTTTTGTTAAAATGTCAAAGGGATATGGACTTTCTGAAGCTGTTGCTGGTATAACTTTTGCACATGGTGAATACAATGATGAAGAATCTGTGGGAATCCCAATGGTTGCTTCAAATATAAAAATTGTATCTTGTGAAACTAATGAAGAACTAGATAATAATGAAATTGGTGAAATATGGATAAAGGGTCCTAGTGTAATGTTGGGATATTATAATAATGATAAAGCCAATTCTGAAAATTTTGTTAATGGATGGTTTAAAACAGGTGACATGGGATTTTTCAAGAATGGTCTGTTATATTTTAAACAAAGAAGAGGGAATATGATTATATCTAGTGGGGTAAATGTTTACCCCGCTAACATAGAAAAGGTTATAGAAAGTCATTATGCTGTAGCCAGTTGTGCTGTAATAGGAATAAACCACCCATATAAAGAACAAGTTCCAAAAGCTTATGTTGTTCTGAATGAGGGATATGAGTATTCAGAGCAACTTCAAAAAGAAATTGAATATTTGTGTATTACAAAATTAAATAAATATTCAATTCCATATAAGTATGAATTTAGAGAATTACTTCCTCAAACTTTACTAGGAAAAATTAGTCATAGAGAATTGATGGAAGAGAATAATTACTTTGTTAAAAAATTGAAAACTGTATAACTAAACAAAAAGCAATAAATGTAAAATTTTGTTGCTTTTTGTTTGTAAAAGTTCGGCATTTATGATATATTAATAGTGTTGATACGAGGTGAAAGTGATATGAGCAGTTTGTATTTTCAAATAATCAGTTTTTTTTATGTTTTGTTAATAATAATAGTCTATTTTTCTAAAAAAAGATATGTGAGTACTGAAAACAAAATTTTTTCTATGGTCATTATATCTAACTTTGTTGGACTTATTTTAGATATTGTAAGCACTTATCTAGCTATAATTGATTTCAATTTAATTATTCTAATAATAGTTTGTAAATTATATCTTGTTTATTTAATCGTTTGGATTTTTTTAATGACATCTTATATATTTACTATTTCTTATGCGAATGATTCAGTAGACAATAAAGTAAAGAAGATATTTAAAATAATATTTTTATTATCAATAATATCATCTACACTAATACTTTTGTTGCCATTATATAGTAACAGATCAAATGGCATGATTTATACATATGGTCCAAGTGCTGTTGCATCATATATAATATCTGGCTTGTGTGTATTAACTTGGATTATTGTAATGGTATTAAATTATAAAAATTTAAAGTCTAAAAAATATTTGCCAATGTTCGTATATATGACATTTGGGATGGCTATTACAGCACTTCAAGCATCAAAACCTGATATATTGGTAATAACTGCAATGGAATCATTTATTACCTTCTTAATGTATTTTACAATTGAAAATCCAGATATGAAATTAATTAATGAATTAAATATTGCTAAAAGTCAAGCGGAAAAGGCTAATAATGCCAAAAGCGATTTCCTATCAAATATGTCACATGAAATAAGAACACCACTAAATGCCATTGTTGGATTTAGCCAAGCTTTATTAGAAGAAAATCTAACTAATCAAGCACATGATGAAGTTAAAGATATTATAATGGCTTCAGAGAGTTTGCTTGAGATAGTTAATGGTATATTAGATATATCAAAAATAGAAGCTGGTAAATTAGAAATAATTAATAAAGAGTACCAATTTAAAAAAATATGGCATGATTTAATTGCTTTGACTAAAGCAAGACTTGGTGAAAAACCACTAGATTTTAAAATTCAATATGATGAATCTATACCTGAAGTTGTATATGGCGATAGTACAAGAGTTAAACAAATCATTTTAAATATTTTAACTAACTCAGTTAAATACACTAAAGAAGGATATATTGATTTTAGAGTTAGTTCTGTAAAAAAAGATGGTGTTTGCCGTTTAATAGTATCGGTTGAAGATTCAGGAATTGGTATCAAAAAAGATAAAATTGATAAATTATTTACTAAATTTCAAAGACTTGATGAAGAAAGAAATACAACAATTGAAGGAACAGGACTTGGGCTGGCTATTACTAAAAGATTACTTGAGTTAATGGATGGTCAAATAACAGTTCAAAGTAAGTATGGTGAAGGATCTAAATTTACTGTTATGATAGATCAAAAGATAGTTGATAACCCAACTATCATGATTGAAGATAACAAAGAAATTATTAATAATATCACTTTTGAAGGCAAGAAGATATTAATTGTTGATGATAATAAGATTAATTTAAAGGTTGCTGCTCGTTTGCTACAAAGTTATAAACTTGAGATTGATCAATGTTTAAGTGGTGATGAATGTCTTGAAAAGATAAACAATGGTAATAAATATGATTTGATTTTATTAGATGATATGATGCCTAAAATGAGTGGCGTTAAAACCCTTAAAAAATTAAAAGAGATGGAGGGGTTTAATATACCAACTATTGCTTTTACAGCTAATGCTATAGCGGGAATGAAAGAAAAATATTTGAATGATGGTTTTGATGATTACTTATCTAAACCTATTCAAAAAAATGAAGTATCAGAAGTATTTAAAAAGTTTTTAGACAAATAATATGGAGGATAGAAATGAAAGATATTAGTATATTAAGTAGTAATGGTGTCGATGTAAATGGAAGTTTAGAAATTTTAGGAGATATGGAAATGTATGATGAAACATTAAATGATTTTCTAGAAGAAATGACTACTAGATTAGTTAATATGGATAGTTATAAAAAAGCTGGTGATATGGAAAACTATGCTATATTAGTTCATGCTTTAAAAAGCGATTCTAAATATTTGGGATTCACAAAATTAGCTGAACTTTCCTTTAATCAAGAAATGGAAAGCAAAGCAAATAATGCTGATTATATTGATCAACATTATGATGAGTTGATTACTGAAGTAAATAGAATTATTACTTTAGTTAAACAATATTTAAATATGTAATATAAAAACTGTTAGTATTAAATTATTAACAGTTTATTTTTTAGCAAAATGTAATTAAAAATTATTAGAGATGAGGATGTGATGTTGTGGTTGAATTAGTAAAACAAGATTTTGTGAAAAATCAACAATTGTATAAAAAAGTGAAAGAAAAATTAGTAAATACTTTGGGAAAAGATTACCAAATTAATCATGTTGAATCAACAGATGTGCCAATAATATAAGGAAAAATATGATTGCATATTATTTGTTTTTCATCAAATTGCTATTTCATCAGTAACAAGTCAAGAAGAAATAAAACCGGCTTCCATAATTGAATATGATGTTTTCTAAAAAAATATTTTAAAAATGTCATAAAATGCTTTACTATAATTAGGTCTAATAATTATTCTCAAACATAAAATTAAATAAAAAAGGAGGATAAATATGGACAAGGACTATGCAATAAAAAGTGATACGACTTACAATCATTCAATATCTATTAATGATCGTAAAACTATTTTAATTAGTGGCGTAAAAAAAATAGATAGTTTTGATAATGAAGAATTTTTAATGGAGACATCTTTAGGATATGTAATTGTTAAAGGTGAGAACTTAGAAATAATAAAATTAGATACATATCAAGGTAATGTATCTATTAAAGGAAAATTTAATAGTTTGAATTATGTAGAAAATACAAATAAAAAAGACAAAGAAGAAGGAGTATTTGGTAAGTTATTTAAATGATGGATTTAAAACTGCAAATAATAACTTTTTCGTTTTCTCTTATATATGGTTTTTTCTTTGCTTTTTTAATAGTAGTTTTTAAAAAATACCTTTTTTATACTAAAAAATGTTCAAAAATTATTTTTAATTTGCTTTTTAGTATAACTAATACATTATTATATTTTTTTATATTAAAGTATATAAATAATGCTATAGTTCATTATTATTTATTCATTGCTATAGTAATAGGCTTTATCCTTTTTCATTATTTAAGAAAAGTCATTGAAAAGCACTTTAAAAAATGATATAATCACTATAATGAGGTGAGTAGCATGGCAAGGAAAGTTAGTAAACGTTCTAAAAAAAGATTAATTATTTTTGGAACACTATCAGTTGTAATGATTTTTTATGCTATATATTCAGCCTTTTATTATGCTATAGATATATATACTTTGAGTAGTAAAAAAGAAGAATTAACATCTACCTTAGATAATTTAAAAAGTAATGAGCAAAGTTTAGGAATAGAAATAGAAAAATTAAATGATCCTGATTATCTAGCTAGATATGCCAGAGAAAATTATTTATACTCTAAAAATGGTGAATATATTATTAAGATTGAGAGTAGTGATGAAGAATTAACTACTATCACATCGGGAAATGATTATCAAACAATAATAGTCATGGGAGTTGCCTTTTTAATTACAGTATTTATTTTTAAAAAGAAGAATCAAAAACAAGGTTAAAAGCCTTGTTTTTCTTGACTATATATATTAAATGTGATAGTATAATCATTATCAAAAAGGAGTAGTGTTTTTATGAAGCAAACAAATTCAAAAAGTATCTTGCAAACGAAAGAGTATTTAATTAATTCCTTACATCAAACCAAACATTTTTTAAATGCTGAAATGAGTAAATTCAATATTTGTGAAAATAGACTAAAGGCTGTAGAAATACAAAAAAATTATTTTGAGGCTAAGAAAAGTCATTTAAAAAGAATGTTAGAAAAAAATAAAAAACATTATATTAATAAAACAAAAAAAGAGTTACTTATTGATATTTGTCTTGTAGTTGTTTTTTGGTTATTAGTTTATGTGATTAATGTTGTGACTTTCAATACTTTATTAATTGTGCAAAGATATTTCATCCAGCTAAATCTGGTAATGCTTCCATCTGTTATAGGATGCACCCTAATAAAATATTTCACTATTTATAAAATGGAAAATCATTCTTTAAAAAAACAAATAAAAAAAGCTAAAACAGAAAATCCTGGTTTTTTAACTAATGAAATAGATTACTTAAAACAAAAAGAAGCTTCTAAACAAAAGATAGAAGAATTACAAAAAATTATTTCTTCGATAGAAAAGTCTTTAGAAATAATTTCTGAGCATGGTTCAAACTCAGCTAGTAGTGTAAACCTAGTTAGCACTGAAGAGATAAAACAAATTGTTCAAGGCGAGGCAGAAGCAGATAAAAAAAGAAGATTTACTAGAATGTAAATCTTTTTATAATTTAAAGTCATTAATAACTTCATCAAACATATTTTTGCCATCAAAATAATTTCTAATATTATATTTAGCTATTTTAGCAATCACATTGGATGGGAATTTTCTAATTAACTTATTATAATCAGTAATAATATCATTATAGTATTTACGAAGGGCAATGATTTCAGCTTCTGATTCGTTTAAAGAAACTTCTGTTTTAATAAAATTATCGCAATTTTTCAGTTCGGGATATTTTTCTCGATATTGATTAAACTCATTTATAGCGTCATATAGTTGTCTATCAAGTTCAAAATTAGTTATTTTTCTTGAACGTAATTTAACAATGACTTCTAAAATATCATCTTTTACATCGGTATTACCTTTAATAATACTAATTGATTTATTTAACAAATCAAAGCGTTTCCTAAGTGTTGAATCAATATTAGCCTCAGCTTCATTAATTCTAATAATATAATTTTGAAATTGATTATAAATTACAATGTACGCAATCAATATCAAAAGTACAATAATTGTTATAAGTAAAATACTAAGAAAAACTTCCATACTATCACCAAGATAATTATATCAAAAAAAACTTATATTATCAAT
>JAQUUG010000043.1 GCA_028693965.1 Bacilli bacterium | reverse complement strand
GACTGATCTTGGAAAAATGTTAGATTCCATTGCTGATAAAATATTAGTCAACTCGGTTTTAATTATATTATCGGCTTCAGGTTTCATTCATCCAATCATTCCTGTTATTATTATTGTAAGAGATAGCATTGTTAATTCAATAAAGATGGTGGCAGGTAATAAAGGAAATGTAGTTGCTGCTATTAAAAGCGGTAAAATAAAAGCAGCATTATTAATGGTAGGAATAACATTAACATTATTCTATAATTTACCATTTGAGCTTTGGAATATTAGAGTGTCAGAAATACTTTTGATAATTGCTAGTATTTTATCGATTGTTTCAGCTTTTCAATATTATAATTTAAATAAAAAATATATATTTGAATAATAATTGCTATATTAATAGTAATTATTTTTTACTTTAATAAGGATATTAGTTATCAATCTTATATAATACTAATGAGATAATAAAGAAAAAGCAAACAAATGTTTGCAAAAAGTATTGACATTCTCAAAATAGTATTATAAAATATTAACATACAAGGAGGAATAACAATGGTTAAAACAACAACCGATAAAACATTGGAACAAGTTTTATTAGATATTGAAAAACAATTTGGAAAAGGTTCAGTTATGAAATTAGGAGATAATCATCATCGTGAGATTGATGTTATATCTAGTGGTTCATTATCATTAGATAAGGCTCTTGGAATAGGCGGTTACCCTAAAGGAAGAATAGTAGAAATATATGGTCCTGAATCTAGTGGTAAAACCACTTTTGCTTTGCATGCAATTGCTGAAGCACAAAAAAAAGGCGGACGTGTTGCCTTTATTGATGCCGAACATTCACTAGATCCCCAGTATGCATCAAAATTAGGTGTAAATATTAATGAATTAATCTTATCACAGCCAGATAATGGAGAACAGGCTTTAGAAATATGCGAGGCTTTGGTTAGAAGTGGAGCCATTAGTATAGTAGTAATTGATTCAGTAGCGGCTTTAGTACCCCAAGCTGAAATAGAAGGCGAAATGGGTGATGCCCATGTTGGATTACAAGCAAGACTTATGAGTCAAGCTTTGCGTAAACTTTCAGGAGTCATAAGCAAAACTAATACAATCGCTATATTTATTAATCAATTGCGTGAAAAAGTAGGCGTTATGTTTGGAAATCCAGAAACAACTCCTGGAGGACGTGCTCTTAAGTTTTATTCTTCTGTACGTTTAGAAATTAGAAGAGCAGAACAAATTAAAATGGGAACGGATATTATTGGAAACAAAACTAATGTTAAAGTAGTTAAAAATAAAATGGCTCCACCATTTAAAAATTGTGTGGTTGATATTGTTTATGGATCTGGAATTTCTAAAGAAGGCGAAATTGTTGACTTGGCTGCCGATGCAAATATTATAGAAAAAAGTGGTGCTTGGTATTCATATAATGGTGAAAAACTAGGTCAAGGAAAAGAAAATGTTAAAGAATTATTAAAAACCAACGGGAAATTAGCGTTAGAAATTGAAAAAAAAGTTAAGGATTTTTATGAAATCGCTGATAAAAATCAAGAAAAATTTAATCAAGAAAAAGTTAATCAAGAAACAAAATAGGGTTATATTAAATTATAATCTTTTTTTATCAAATTGCATAGTCTTTCATTTTATGATACTATGTATTTACGTTAGAGGGGGATTAAAATGAATCAAATAGAAAAATTTATTTGTGAAGTGTCTAATGACAAAGTAAGAAAGCAAATGAGAACTGCACATAAACAGGGTATATATGAAAAGAGACAATTTATTGATGCGGATATGAACTTAAATAGGGGTGATTATATAAAATGGCTTAAGGAAATGAAAAACAGCTTTTTTCATACAATTGATGCTAAACAATTAATATTAGGGAGTAGTGAAAAAACTGTTTCTTCTATTCATTCTCAAATTGAGTTAGACACAGTTACTTTTAAGGGATATACTCCAAGACAAATAATGGATACCTTAAATGGATTTGATATATATACAATCATGCTTATGTTAGCTAAAAAGATAGAGGAAAAAAATCTTTCCAATGAGATTGATTGTTTAGCTACTCAGACTTCATATGTAATTGGTACATACAATGGTATTAGGATTGCAGTTAGACCAAAATATGGATCGAAAACGATTTGTTATCTTGATACTGATGATAAAAATATCGGATTTATTAATGCAAAGGAACTTCTGTTAACAGAAGTAAGACTACCACTAGAAGTTATCCTTAATACCGCTAATTTAGTTTTAAATCCAGATTATATACCAGAGGAAAGTGATTTAATTTTTGACGACAAACTTTATAATGGATTAGTGGAAGCGAAAACAAGTAAAACTTATCAAATTCTTAAACAAAGATTTAAGTAAATAAAACCCACAAGTTATTGTGGATTTTTTAACTGAATTTATATAATAATAAAATTATGGTAAATTGTTTCTTTGTTGATTGACAATACATTAAATAAAGTGTTACAATTTACACATAATAAAGTTAAGGAGAATTAAAAATGAAAAAAGAAAAAGGTTTTACATTAATTGAGTTGTTAGCAGTTATTGTTATCTTAGCTATTATTGCACTTATAGCAATGCCCCTTATAATGAATATCATAAAGGATGTTAAGAAAGGTGCTTTTATAGATAGTAGTTATGGAATTATTAAAGCAGCAGAACAAGGACATGCTAGTGAATTAATTAATGAAAATGAAGTTGAATTAACACAATATAAGTATGAAAATGGAATTCTTGTTTTAAAACAAGGCAATATACCTATTAATTATAAAGGTAGTAGCCCAACCAGTGGAACTATTTTAATAAATTCTGATGGGGGAATAGCTTTAGCTTTTTATAAAGAGGGAATATGTATAACAAAGGGTTATAGTGATACAGAAATATTTGTTGAAGAAAAAGACGAAAATGAATGCGTTATAAATGGTGATGATAATATCATAGAAAAACCTAGTTTAAACATAAGTGATATAGATGGAAATAATGGCTGGTATAAGTCTTATCCAATCGTTACTTCTTCTGCTAGTGGAATTGAATACTCTATATCCAAAGATGGGGAAACATACAGTGATTGGATTTATACTGATAGTAATAGCTTTGTAGTTGAAGAAGAAGGTAGTAACATTTCCGTAAAAGTACGCGTTAAACAAGGAAACAAATATAGTGAAGAATCATATTTAAGTTCATTGAAGATAGATGTTACCGCACCTGATTCAATTACTTTTATAGTTAACAATTTGAATAATAATTCATTTACGATAGATGTTGCTGAAGCTATAGATAGCACCAGTGGTATTAACAATTATGAATTTTATGTCAATAACAACCTAGTTGGAAATAGTAGTTCTAAAACATATGATGTTAAAAGTCTTAATCAAACTACAACATACTCTGTTTATGTTAAGGCAATAGATAAAGCTGGAAACGTCACAACTGCTTCTACATCACAGGTCACAACTAAGACATTATATTATTTATGGAATAAGTATAATTTGGTAACTAGTTATAGTTCGTATTATTCGACACTTTATTCAACGACGAATACTTTAACTGAACAATATTATAATAGCACTGTATCTTGCGCAGTAAAATATACTATAAATACATCAACAGGAGTAGTAACGTTGTCAGATTATATTTTCCCACAACCACAAACTTCAACAGGGAGATATGTTAAACGTAGTGGGAAAATTTATAAAATAACATCGGCCACATATATTGCATATAACACATATAGAGTAATATTAACTGAGTATGTTTCTAAACCGATTACTACTAGCATTAGTTATTCTAAAGGTACTATTAGTTATGGCCAAGTTAAAGGCACAACTTCATCACTTTATCCTAATAATAATTACTTAAATGGATATTGGTATGTATCTGCAGGAACCATAGTAGAATAAAAACATTAAGAACATTGTAAAACAAATATAAAATATCCTCTTGAATCAAAACTTAGAGGGTATTTTATATTTCACTTGAGAAAGTACTATTAAGTATTAGATAATGTCTAATAAGACTTCAAAAATAACTTTTTCTTGACTTATTTCAATATAAACATTACAATATAATTAGTGAGATATAATTATTTTACTGTGGGGAGGTATATATGAATGATGTAATTTTCTCCATTTTACTTATTTTAATTGGACTTTTTTGTGGAATTATTGTAATGTTTATCATTAATTATATAAGAGGAGATTTAGCTTCAAAAAAAGCTGATAGTATTCTTGATAAAGCAAAGAAAGATGCTGAAAAAATCAAAAGAGACTATCTTATGGAAGCTAAAGAAGAAGCGTATCGACAAAAAAACGATATTGATAAAGAAATTAAAGAAAGAAAAAATGAACTTAAAGAAAATGAAGCGCGTATATTACTTAGAGAAAATAATATAGATAGACGCGATCAAACTTTACAAAATCGTGAAAATATGCTTGAAGATAAAGAAAATAATTTGATAAACAAACAAAAAGAGATTCAAACGGAACAAGATAAAGTGGAGAATATAAAAAAAGAACAAATTAGTTTATTAGAAAAAATTGCTGGTTTTTCCAAAAATGAAGCAAGGAATATGGTTTTAAAAAAAGTAGAAGAAATGATGAATTTAGAAATAGCTAGTTATATAAAAGATCGTGAGGCTGATGCTAAATTAAGTGCTGATAGACAAGCTAAAAATGTTTTAGTTAGTTCTATGCAAAAATATGCAGGTGACGTAGCTAATGAACAAACAATAAGCGTTGTTAATTTACCAACTGATGATATGAAAGGTCGTATCATTGGTAGGGAAGGGCGCAATATTCGTACGATTGAAGCAGTGACAGGAGTAGACTTAATTATAGATGATACTCCAGAAGCTATTATTTTATCTAGTTTTGATCCATTACGCCGCGAAATAGCGCGTGTAACAATTGAAAATTTAATTAAAGATGGCAGAATTCACCCAGCTCGTATTGAAGAAATTTATGACAAAACAAGTAATGATATGATTATTAAAATCAGAGAATATGGTGAATCAGCTTTGTTTGAACTAGGTATTACAAAAGTTGATCCAGAGTTAGTAGAAATTTTAGGTAGATTACATTTTAGAACAAGTTATGGTCAAAATGTTTTAAAACACTCTATAGAAGTAGCTCATTTATCTGGCATTATGGCTTCTGAACTTGGAGAAAATGTAGCCCTTGCTAAAAGAGCTGGCTTACTTCATGATATTGGTAAAGCAATTGATCATGAAGTTGAAGGAAGCCACGTTGAACTTGGTAGTGAAGTGGCACGTCGTTTTAAAGAAAATGACGTCGTTATAAATGCTATTGAGTCACATCATGGTGATAAAGGTCCAACTTCTATTATTGCTGAATTAGTAGCCATAGCTGATGCTTTATCAGCATCAAGACCGGGTGCTAGAAATGATTCTTTAGAAAATTATATTCAAAGATTAAAAGAACTTGAAGGAATTGCCTCTAGCATAGATGGTGTTGATAAGACGTTTGCTATGCAAGCTGGTCGTGAACTTAGAGTTATTGTTAAACCTGATAAGGTTGATGATTTAGCTAGTTATAAAATAGCTCGTGATATCAAATCACGTATTGAAAATGAGATGCAATATCCGGGTACTATTAAAGTAACGGTTATTCGTGAAACAAGAGCAACAGAAGAAGCAAAATAATTTTGCTTCTTTTTATTTATATAATAAAAAACTTCAACTAATTTTGAAGTTTTTACAAATATTATTAAAATAGTCTATTAGCGACGATAATAATAATTATAGTAAGGATTATAGTAATTATAATTCATTGGTGGATATGGGTAATAATAATTATTATAATAATATGGTCTATTATTACCTAGATTAGGTGCGATAGCTGCTCCAGCAATGCCGCCAAGTAAGAATGGCGCTAAAAAGCCACCGGCTGCAATAAAACGATCATCATTACCTACATTACCCACGTTATATGGATTATATAACATTTGATTATTAATAGGATAGTTGGGATAGTTATATTTTTGATACATACTAATACCTCCTTTTTTAATATTTTATGAATAATTTTTATATTGGTGAAAATGACAATAGTAATTTTAATATTATTAATTTTTAAAATAGTAAAGTATATAATAAATACTCATATATTTAATTAGGTGATAAAATTGAAACATTTTTTTCAGATTATAGGATTACTCACTATTGTATGTGCTAGCTTTATACTTACTGAGAAAACATCTACGGTTGTTAAAGAAGCCGACACAATAATGGTCAAAATTAAAGAGAATGCCTCCAAATATAGTGTCGCGCCGGTTGAAGCAGTAATTACTAATAATACAGTTATTCCTGGTATCAACGGTCTTGAGGTAAATCAGCAAAAAAGTTATTATGAAATGAAACGTATTGGAACTTTTAATGATCAATTTTTACAATATGATGAAGTAGCGCCTTCTATAACAATAAAAGGTCAATATGATAAATATGTTATAAGTGGCAATAAAACAATTAAACAGGTGGCATTATTGTTTATTTTGGATGATGATACTGAAATTGATGAAATCTTAAATAAGATTGGTGATAACAAGGTAACTTTTTATATAACTAGTGTATGGTTAGAAAATAATAACGAAACAGTATTAAGTCTTATTAAAGATGGTCATAGTATTGGTAATTTGAGTTATAATCGTGATTATTCACATAGTGATTTTATTTGGATGGATACCATTATTAGAAAAGTTGGCGGTCAAAACATTGGTTTTTGTTATGCACCAGTTGAAACAGAACAAGTCTTGACCACTTGTTCAAATAATAAAAATTATACCATTATACCTTATCAAATTATTGAACAAAATCTTTTTAGCGCACTAAAAAAGAGTTTAACAAATGGTTTAATAATTGCGATAGATGTCAATAATCAAACGATAAAAGAGTTAACTATGGGAATAGAATATATTCAAAAGAAAGGGTATAATTTAGTCAGCTTAGAAACAATGCTAAGTGAAAATTATCAAAAATAATTAATATTAAAAATGAACTTTAAAAAATATTGATAAAATCAAATATGATAAAAAATAATCAAAAAGTCAAAATTAATTACGTGTTAAAAAATTAAATATATACCTTTATAAATAAAGAAATATAATGCAAAAAAGTAAGAAAATATTTTCAATTTTTTTAACAAAAAAAGTCATTTTAAAAAATGTAAACAAAATGAAAAGCTTAAAAAATGAAACTCTTTGAAAAATAAGGGTTTTTATTTTTTTACAAAAAAAAAGCTAAAAAAATTACGAACTTTTGTTTGACTTTTGAAAAAATAGTACTATAATTAAATTGTAACAAGATAGTATGGAGGGAGAAACAGTTATGACAGATGTAAAAGAAATATTGACTACTTTGAAAGTAGTAAAAAGAAATGGTAAAAAAGTTGATTTTGATGGTTCAAAAATAGCTATTGCTATTAAAAAGGGTTTTGATAGTATTAAAAAAGATGACGAAGATGATACTGATGTTGAAGGTGGCTATACCGAAACTGACGTTAATAAAGTATATAATGCTGTTTTAAAAAGAATTGAAAATGATTATCAAGATGAAGAAAAAATTAAAATTGAAGCAATTCAAGATATGATTGAAGAAGAATTAGAAAATCTTGGTTATGAAGATATTTTTAAATCATTCTCAGAATATCGTATTAGAAGAATGCAATCAAGACAATTATTTTTTGATCAAAAAAAACAACATAAATTCTTAAAAGCATTAGAGAGTTTAGGATTAAAATCAGCTTTTGAAGAAGACGCTAAGAGAGAAAACGCTAATGTTGATGGCGATACTGCGATGGGAACGATGCTTCAATATGGGAGTACAGTTTCTAAAGAGTTTGCTAAATCATATTTAATGAAGAAAAAATTTGCTGACGCTCATGATAGTGGTGATATTCATATTCACGATATGGATTTTGAACCTATGAAAACAACAACATGTTGCCAAATTGATTTACATAAACTATTTAAAAATGGTTTTTCAACTGGTCATGGACATTTAAGAGAACCAAATGATATTATGTCTTATTCAGCTTTAGCAGCTATTGCTATTCAGGCTAACCAAAATGATCAACATGGCGGGCAAAGTATACCGGCTTTTGATTATTATATGGCTCCAGGAGTAGTTAAAACTTTTAAAAAACAATTCAAACAAACACTTTTTGATTTTCTGGATTTAACAGAATTTGCTAATTTTATTAATACTAATAAATTACTTAAAGATATTGATAAATTGGAAACTATTGAGTTTGATATTGCTGATTTTGACAGTTATGCAAAAGATTCAGAAGAAGTAAAAAGATTATTTGCTAAAGCTTATGAAAAAGCATTACAAAAAACTAATCGTATTACTTATCAAGCTATGGAAGCATTTGTTCATAATTTAAATACAATGCATTCAAGAGCTGGCGCTCAAGTACCATTTTCTTCAATCAATTTTGGTACTGATATTTCACCAGAAGGAAGAATGGTTATAAAAAACTACTTATTAGCAGTAGACGCGGGACTTGGTAAAAATGAAACGCCTATTTTCCCTATTTCCATATTTAAAGTTAAAGAAGGCGTAAATTATAATCCTGGTGATCCTAATTACGACTTGTTGAAGTTGTCATGTAAAGTATCAGCTAAAAGATTATTCCCTAACTTTTCATTTATTGATTCTCCTTATAATTTACAATACTATAAGAAAGGCGATTATAATACGGAAGTTGCCTATATGGGTTGCCGTACAAGAGTTTTAGGAAATGTTGCCGATCCTGATAAAGCGATAACTCCTGGCCGTGGTAATTTGTCATTTACATCTATTAATTTGCCAAGATTAGGTATTAAACATGGTATTGTCAACGGTGGGACAACTGATTTAGATGGTTTCTTTGAAGATCTTGAAGAAAAATTAGAATTGGTTAAGGATCAGTTACTTGAAAGATTTGAAATTCAATGTCAAGCACATATTTATAATTTCCCATTCTTACTAGGACAAGGTGTTTGGATTGATGCTGAAAAATTAAAGAGTACTGATAAGGTACGAAAAGTGTTAAAACACGGTACTTTAACCTTTGGTTTTATTGGACTTGCTGAATGTTTAAAAGCTTTAATTGGTAAGCATCATGGTGAAAGTAAAGAAGCTCAAGAACTTGGTCTAAAAATAATTGGTTTTATGCGTGAAAAAGCTGATGAATATGCACAAAAATATAATCTTAATTTTTCTGTTATCGGAACACCAGCTGAAGGATTATCTGGACGTTTTACACAAATAGATCAAGCTATTTATGGAACAATTAAAGGTGTAACCGATCGTGAATA
>JAQUUG010000042.1 GCA_028693965.1 Bacilli bacterium | reverse complement strand
GTGTCTAAAGATACTGATATTTGTGTTTGTTTAGACTTAGATGAAGTAATTGAAGAAGGCTGGCGTGAAAAGTTAGAAAAGTTATGGGATAAAGATACTAATAGACTAGCGTACAATTATATTTGGAGTTTTGATAATTATGGAAATCCAGCTGTCAATTTTTATATAGAAAAGATTCATGATCGCTATAATTATATATGGCATCATCCTGTTCATGAGGTTTTAAAATATATCGGTAGTGAGGTAGAAAATAAAAAAACAACTGATGATTTTACTGTAAAACATTATCCTGATTCGAGTAAGCTAAGAAGTTCTTATCTGCCACTTTTAGAACTTTCTGTTAAAGAAGACCCTTTAGATGATAGAAACATGCATTATTTAGGAAGAGAATATATGTATTATGAAAAATGGAATGAGGCTATAGATACTTTAATAAAACATTTAAATCTTAAAAGTGCTACTTGGAAAGAAGAAAGAAGCGCTTCAATGCGATATATATCTAGATGTTATAATAAATTAAATAGAATTGAAGAAGCAAAAATGTGGTTAGAAAAAGCAATAATTGAAGCACCATATTTGCGAGAACCTTATGTAGAATATGCATTTTTGGCTCAACAATTAAATGATTATGATTTAGTAAAAGATTTATTAGAAAAGGCTTTGCTTATAAAGCATCGAGGCAAAATATATATTAATGAAAATTTTTGCTGGGATAGTACAATATATGATTTGTTATCAATTGCTTATTTTGATTTAAAAGATTATGATAAAGCACTTGAAAACGTCAATAAAGCACTTGAATTATCAAATAATGATGAAAGAATTATAGAAAACAAAAGAATAATTGCTGAAATAAAAAATAAGTCCTAAGACTTATTTTTTATGCAATTTGAATTATATTTAATTGAGCACCAACGCTAGGCTCTAGCACTTGAGTTATAGAAATTAGTGAATTATTAACTAAAGTAACTATATCGCCTGCACTAAGTGATAGCATTGCAGTTCCAGAAGCATTTCCTATATCGGTTAACACAGGAACATTTGCTGAATCATCTATAACACCATTTACTGCAAGTGCAATAGTGGCGCCAACTCCTAATGTTGTAGATATATTGTAATCTATTTCATATACGCCTGTTTCTGTTACCGTTATATCTTCAGAACCGGCAAGATGTATAACCCCTTGTAGCGGTCCATTATTGCTAAAATCAAAGGCATCGCCCCCAACTACAATAGCTTGTTCTTCAGTTGCTAAATTGTAAACATAGCCGAATGTTTCTATACCTGGTCCTGGTCCAGTCGGTCCAGTAGGTCCCGTAGGCCCAGTAGGTCCAGTCGGTCCAGTTGGCCCTTGAATGCCTTGAATACCTTGAGGACCAGTTGGTCCAGTAGGCCCAGTAGGCCCGGTAGGCCCTGTAGGTCCAGTTGGTCCTTGAATGCCTTGAATACCTTGAGGACCAGTTGGCCCAGTAGGCCCAGTAGGTCCAGTAGGCCCCGTAGGTCCACCCGAAGGTCCAGTCGGCCCAGTAGGCCCGGTTGGACCTAAAACAGGACAACAGATAACGTTTCTATTTATATTATTACAAGAATTCATATTTACCTCCTCTTCTAATATAATTTATGAATAATTTAATTTATTGAAACAACAAAAGTCCTCAATAAACAAACAAAAATTATTAAAAACAATTGACTTTAATAATAATTTAAGATATATTTATTACAGTAGGTGATAAAATGAAAAAAAACATAAGAAAATTATTTTTGTTTATGGTAATCTTAATATTTATAACGGGATGTGGTTCTGATGAAACATATATTAGTTCTAAAGCTGATAATATTACTTCAATAACGGAAACACAAACAAGTGAAAAATTACTTTTTTCTAATATTACTTTAGTAGAAGAAGACAATTTAGTTTATATTCTTGCTGATGTTACTAACGAAACTAGCAAAGCAATAGATATTCAATCTATTAAATTAACTTTTTGGAATGACGATGAGCAAATAGATAAAATAGCAACATATATAGGTGATAGTGTTGGGGCGTTATCAACGACTGAAATCAAAGTATTATATTCGGGAGATTTAAGCAAAGTTAATAAAATTGAATTTGAAGTTGTAAAATAAAAAATAGACCTATGAATTGAAGTGAATTCAAATGGGTCTATTTTTTAAATAGGTTAGAAGATATTTTAATATTCGGGAAAGCTTTAAGAAGCCTTTTTATTAATTTAGACTTATCATTTATAATGTTTTTAATTTTAATATTTATATCATCAGTATAGTCTTTTCTTGTCTCAGTAAATGTTTTAGATAATTTGTTAATAATGTTCATAGAAATAATAAAATCACAAATAAAAACAATTAGTAGAAAAGAACCTAAAAAATAGACAATGCTGACTTGTAAAGATTCTAAAAAAGGTAACATAATTGGGTTAATTAGATAGGCGATACTTATTCCTAATATACCAAATAAGAAAGAAGTTAATAGAGAGATGCGACCATTTAAGTTAAAACGTTTCTCTGAATAATCCCACCATCTAGCATTAAAAATTTTTTCCATTATATAACTAGTAACATATTCGAATAAACTACCAAAAAAGAACGAAATTAAGAATATTACAAATAAATCATTAAAATAATTTTGAAAAAGCAGATATAAAAGTAACGCGGCATTTCCATATATGGGACAGTATGGTCCAATTAAAAAACCTCTATTAGTAAATTTGTGATCATTAATTATTGCGGAAACTACTTCGGCTAACCATCCAATAAATGAATAGATAATAAAAAACAAAAAATAAAACAAAAAAATATACATATTATCATACCTCATTCTATATTTTAACTTTTTATGGTTAATTTGTCTATAATTTTGATATAATATATTAAAGAAGTTTACATTTTATCAAAGAAGGTGCAATATGAAAAAAGCAATAGTATTATCAGGTGGTGGTGCTCATGGTTCTTATCAAATTGGTGTTTGGAAAGCGCTTCGAGAACTTAAATATCAGTATAATATTGTAACGGGAACGTCAGTTGGAGCTTTAAATGGTATTTTAATGGTTGAAAATGATTTTGATAAAGCTTTATATTTATGGGAAAATTTAAATTTTGGTATGGTTTTTAAAGACCCTATAGGCGATATTAATACGGATGAGGGGAAAAAGAACATTTTAAAAACTTATACAAAAAATGTATTATTTCATGGGGGAATGGATGTTAGTCGTTTAGAAGAAACGGTTGCGAGAGTAATAGACGTTAAAAAATTTTATGCATCATTGATTGACTATGGGTTGATAACAGTTAAATTTTCTAATTTAGCATCAATAACTCTAACTAAAAAAGAAATAGAACCAATAGATTTAAAAGATTTTGTGATTGCTTCAGCAACGTGTTTTCCTTTTTTTAAAAAAAAGAAAATTAAAAATGACTTATATATTGATGGAGGGTATCATGATAATTTACCTATTAATTTAGCACTTGAAATGGGGGCTGAAGAGATTATTGCTGTTGATTTAAATACAATTGGAATTAAGCAACGAATAAAAACTGATAATGTTAAAATTACTTATATCTCACCTCGTAATAAACTTGGCTCTTTTCTTGTTTTTGATCATTTAGTGGCGGCACGTAATATAAAGTATGGATATAATGATACGATGAAAGTTTTTAAAAGGCTAGATGGAGATAAGTTTACATTTAAAAGGAATCACTTAAAGCGTAATTTTGATAAATATTTTTACAAATTAGTTCAAAAAACAGAAGATATCTTGGAAAATAATAAGACAGCAGAAAAAATATTGCTTATCAGTAATTACAAATATTTACTTAATTACGATTTGGTAAAAAGTTTTAAAATAGTAAACGAAATAATCGAATATACTGGTGACGTTTTTGAAATAGATAATACTAATATTTATAATATAAATAAGTTTAATAATCTCCTTTTAGATAAAATAGGTGATATAAATGTTAATCATTATGATATAGAACAAAATTTAAATGATAATAAAATAAACATATTTGATAAAAAAACAATTATTAAATATATATATTTTGAAATCAATAACAAAACGGGTAAAAAACAATTATTAAATTTAGCTTTATTATTTCAAAGAGAATTTATTGCCGCCATTTATATTTCCGTTTTACAGAAAAAAGAAAAAAACTTTTGGAATATCTTTAAAATGTTTTCTAAAAATGGTATAATTGATGCTAATAGGTGATAAGTATGAATAAACAGAAACGATGGTGCCTTTAAGTATATTAAATTAAGTATATGAGGAGGAAATAATGAAAAAAAATATATTGTCAGGGATTAGACCAACAGGGAATCTTCATTTAGGACATTTACTTGGGACAGTAGACAACTGGGTTAAATTACAGGAAAGTTATAATTGCTATTTTGAAATTGCTGATGCTCAAGCTTTAACAGATAATTTTGATAATCCTGATAAGGTTAATAGAAACGTAAAGGAAGTCGCTATAGATTTATTATCATCAGGTATAGATCCTAATAAATCAGTTATTTTTATTCAATCTATGATTCCCGAAATTGCTGAATTAACGGTTTATTTTTCTAATATGGTAACAGTTGCTCGCTTATATCGCAATCCTACAGTCAAAACAGAAATAAAACAAAAGAAAGCTCTGTTTGGGGTTAAAGGCGAAGGAGTTACTTATGGCTTTATTGGTTACCCTGTAAGTCAAGCTGCGGATATTACTGCCTTTGATGGGGAACTTGTTCCAGTTGGCGATGATCAATTACCGCTTTTAGAACAGTGCCGGGAAATAGTACGTAAGTTCAATACCATTTATGGTGAGACGCTAAAAGAACCTGCACATTATTTGAGTAATATGCCAAGATTAAAAGGTTTAGATGGTAATGAAAAAATGGGTAAGAGTCTTGGGAACGCAATATATCTAAAGGATAGTGCAGAAGAAATCAATAAAAAAGTTATGAATGCAATAACAGATCCTAACAAGATAAAAAAAGATGACCCAGCGAATCCTGAAGTTTGCATGGTTTATTATTATCATAAATTATTTAGCAAAGATGATTTAGAAACAATTAATAAAGAGTGTCGTTTAGGACAAAGAGGATGTGTAAATTGTAAAAAGCAATTGGTACAAAACATAACAACTTTCTTAAAACCAATTCAAGAAAAAAGGCATTATTATGAAATGAATCCTGAAGTGGTAGATAAAATACTGCTTGAAGGTACTAAAAAAGCTCAAGCAAAAGCTAAAGAGGTTATGAAGCGAGTTAAAAAGAATATGAAAATAGATTATTTTGAAGAAGGGAAAGATTAATTATGAGTAAGTATGCACCAGTTTATCAACCAACTGAGAGTGATATGAGAAAAGGAATTGGTTCTCCTGAGCCTGGACGAGGTGAGCCAACACCGATTGTGGTAGGACCGCGTTTTGGGATCAACAATTTAGAAAGTTCATTAGCATCACAACAGGAAAATGGGAAAAGATTAAGGTATACTATTCCAAAGCAATTTTAATAGTATAAAAGTGTCAAGATATGTCAAAAAGCATATCTTTTTATATGATTTATTTTATGAATATATTATAATATAATTGGTGAAAGCAATGAATAACTTATTATCTAGCAGTAATCAAGATTTAAAAAAACACATTTTAAATTTTCTAAACCAAGATAAATATTTGTCTAAAAAGGAACTAGATAAATTAATAGCTAAGCACTTTATTTGTGATGAAGATGCTATTGATGAATTGTTTTT
Source organism: Bacilli bacterium (assembly GCA_028693965.1). Taxonomy (GTDB): domain Bacteria; phylum Bacillota_I; class Bacilli_A; order RF39; family UBA660; genus JAQUUG01. The sequence goes on along the minus strand of JAQUUG010000042.1, from coordinate 3,622 downwards.
TCAAGTAAATAAACATAATCAATATTATATTAATCGCAAATTACTAGAAGAAAAGAATTATCTTGATAATATGTTTTTAAAAGTCGATAAAAAAATTAATTTAGATCAAGAACAGAGAATAGCAATTTTAACTGATGAAGATTATGCTATGATTATTGCAGGAGCAGGCAGTGGTAAAACAACAACAATGGCTGCTAAAGTTAAGTATTTAGTTGAAAAACAAAAAATTAATCCAGCAGATATTATGGTTATATCGTATACTAATAAAGCAGTTAATGAATTAGATACTTTAATTAATCAAAAATTTAAACTTAATGTTAAAGTAATAACATTTCATTCTTTTGGTTACGAAATATTAAATAGTAGTCAGGACAAAAAATTAAAAGTGGAAAGTAATGGTTATCATATAGTTGCTAATTATTTTGATAAAGAACTGGGTAATGATAATGAAAAATTAAAGGATTTTATCCAATTCTTTATTTATTATTTTGATATTCCTACTTCAGCATTAAAGTTTAAAAGTCTAAATGAGTATCATAAACACAAAAAAAGAAATGATTATGAAACATTAAAAAGCCGTTTAGAATCTTATAATAGTAAAACAATTCATGATCGTCAAGATAATAAATATACTATAAATAATGAGTTCTTAAGATCTAGTGAAGAAGTAATGATTGCTAATTTTTTATTCATGAACGGTATTGAATATGATTATGAAAAAGTATATGCCCCACTTAGCAAAACAAAAATTTATTTACCGGATTTTACTATTTACTATGGTGAAAAAATATATTTTTTAGAACACTATGGAATTAGTGAAGATGGAACAAAATCAATATTTACTAAAAGAGACCAATATAGGTATAAAAGAAATATTAGTGAAAAACGAAAAATACATAATAAATTTAATACAACTTTGATTGAAACATATTCAGGAACTGATAATTTATTAGATACTTTAAAACAAAAATTGGAAAAATTAGGTATAGTTTTAAAACCTAAAAGTGAATATGAAATATTTAGTGCTTTATCTAAAACGGATAAAGACACTTATTATCAACGTTTTATTGTCTTTTGTTTAGATTTTATTAAAGGATTTAAAACTAAGGGATATAATCAAGATAGTTTTAAAAAATTGAAAGATTTAAGTGATGATAAAAGAACCATAAGATTTTTAGATTTTATGGAAAAATTGTACTACTATTATCAAAGAGAATTAAAAATTAGAAGTAGTATTGATTTTGAGGACATGATTAATGATGCCTATAGTTTACTTAGTGAAGCTAATAATAAGCAAATAAAATTGCCATATAAATATATTATCATTGATGAATATCAAGATATTTCTATGCAGAGGTTTAATTTAACAAAAAAAGTGTCTGAAATTAGTGGCGCCAAAGTCATTGCCGTTGGGGATGATTGGCAGGCAGTTTTTGCTTTTGCTGGCTCTGATGTTACTCTTTTTACCAAATTTAAGGAGTTAATGGGTTACGGAAAAGAATTACAAATTACTAATACCTATCGTAATAGTCAAGAACTTATTGATATTGCTGGCAAGTTTGTTATGCAAAATAGATGGCAAATAAAAAAACAATTAAAGTCTCAAAAAAGATTACCTAATCCTGTTAATATCGTAACTTATGATAACGATTATAAAATAAATTACCATAAAGCTTTAGCTGTTGAACAATGTTTGATTGATATTTATCATGAATATGGTGAGCATCAACGAATATTATTAATTGGTCGGTATGGCTTTGATAAGTATCATCTTACTAATAATGAATTCTTTATTGAATATGAACAAGATAAAATTAGAGCTGTTAATATACCGGAACTTGATATAACCTATTTGACTGCTCATAGTTCTAAAGGACTTGGTTATGACAATGTTATTATTATTAATGGAGAAGAAGGAACTTATGGATTTCCTTCACAACTTAAAGATGATCCTATTTTAGATTTGATTAAAATAAAGGATGATACGTTTGCTTATTCAGAAGAAAGAAGATTATTTTATGTTGCTTTGACACGAACTAAAAATAAAGTTTATATTGTGGCACCGCTTTCTAATCCATCTTCTTTTATTAAAGAGATAAGAAATTATCAAAATGTTAAAGTAATAGGTGATAATAATTTTAAAAAAGATAGTGATATTTGTCCAATATGTGGATTTCCATTGGTTAAAAGACAAAGTCTTATTAATAATTTGTATGTTTGCAGCAATGATAAGGAACTTTGTGATTTTATGACTAATAATTTAAAATATAAACAAAGAATAAAAATATGTCCTAAATGTAAAGAAGGATATGAAGTTGTTAAATATAGTAAAAAGAATCGGCAATATTTTATTGGTTGTAGTAACTATCAAAAGACAGGGTGTGATTATACTAGAAAATTATAATTTTTGCTAGTAACAAATCAAACTTAGAAGGATATGCTAAGTACACGTTGTGATATAATATTGTTAGATAATGACTGGAGGAAAATGTGGAAGAAAAATATATTGATTTATTATTAGAAAGATGTGTTAGTGTTGCTGATACTAAAAAGTTGTTTGTCAGTTATGATGCCGAACATATTAAATTTGTCAAAAAACTTGTTGAAAAAGCTAAACTTTTAGGTGCTAATGATATTTATTTGCAAGAAGATAATGCTTATCAACTTCATGAGTTACTAAAGGTTAGTAGTATTGATGATATAAAAACGCATTCATATTTTGATGGAACCAAATGGGATGAATATGCTTTAAAAGGCGCTAGCTTTGTTGTTCTAAAAACGGAGCATCCAGGATTAATGGATGATATAGATACTTCCTTAATAGCTGCTACGGTGCAAACTTCGCGAATGCGAAAAAAAGTATATAAGAAAATGCAAAATATATTTGAAATCCCATGGGTAATTGCTTTACTTCCTTCAAAGATGTGGGCTGACAAATTATTTCCCGGCGATGCTGGTGCTCTAGAAAGATTAAGAAATGTTATATATACTGCTTGCATGGTAAATACCAAAGACCCAATTGAAAGCTGGAATACATATTTAAAAAATAATGAAGTAATTAAAAAAACTCTAAATAATTTGGAAATTGATGAATTAATTTATCAAAATAGCTTAGGAACTAATTTGAAAGTAAAAATTCCTGATGGAGCAATTTGGACAGATATTAATATGGATAGATGTATACCTAATATGCCAAGTTATGAAATATTTACTGCACCTAATTGTTTTTCGACAGAGGGAATTGTTTATTCATCAAAACCATTAGTTTATGGTGGTGGAGTGATTGAAGATTTTTATTTTGAGTTTAAAGAAGGCAAAGTTATTAATTATGATGCTAAAAAAGGTAAAGACATTCTTTCTAATATTTTCTATGGTGACAGTAATGCTAGGTATTTAGGAGAAGTAGCATTAGTTAATTATGATTCTCCTATATCAAATAGAGGCATAACATTTGGTAATACTCTTTTTGATGAGAATAGCAGTTGTCATTTAGCACTTGGTCAAAGTTTTTCTGAATGTATAATTAATGGACAAAATCTATCAAATGAGGAATTATATAAATTAGGTATTAATAGTTCAACAACTCATATTGATTTTATGATAGGAACCAAAGATTTACAAA
>JAQUUG010000001.1 GCA_028693965.1 Bacilli bacterium | reverse complement strand
ACAGCGCCTGGATCTACCCCACCATGTCCAGGATCAATATATATAACTTTACCCACTAATGGCATGGTTACATTATCACTTGTCGCCTTGACACTACTTACTATTAGTATCATGAAAAGGAAAAGCACTAGTGTTTTTAAACCTTGTCTAATCATATTATTCACCTATTTAAATATATCGAATATTACTCAAACATATACCAAGGTTTTTTATCTGGCTTTTCTAAAGAAAAAGACAATTTTTCTTTAGTAACAGGATGATTAAATGATAATTTATATGCAAATAAAGCAATTTGTTCCTTACTTTTTGCACATTTATTATATTTTTGATCACCAACTAAGGGGTGCCCATGATGAGCAAATTGAACACGTATTTGATGAGAACGACCTGTTATTAATTCAATATCAACTAATGATAACTTATGACAAGTTGATTTTACATTGTAATTTAACGTGGCTTTTTTCCCTTTTTTATCAACTGTTACTATATTGTTTCTTTCATCCTTTAAAAGATAATCAGTGTAAGTACCACTATTTTCTGAAAATACGCCTTCAACAATTGCTAAATACTTCTTTTCTACTTCATGATTTTTTATAGCGTCAGTAAGTCTACACGCAGCTTTAGATGTCCGTGCAAAAACCATTATCCCACCAACTGGCCTATCCAAACGATGAACCATGCCAATATACACATTCCCAGGTTTTTTATACTTTTCCTTAACATATTGTTTTACTATCGTTAATAAATCTAAATCATGTGTCATATCTTCTTGAACAGGAATATTGGGTCTTTTTTCTACTACTATAATATGATTATCTTCATATAAAACATTTAACTTTTCATTCATTAAAACACCTATTTAATTTGTTTTTTCCCATCTACCATATATTCCACATGGCAATATTAAATCGTTATTTTTAATTGGTAATCCAATTTCGCCAGCATCAACTGTGCCATTTTCATATATTGGTAGTAAAGTTGTTTTCAAGATGTTTTCTAAAACAATGCTTGATATACCAGTAGTATAAGCATTTATTAAAAGGAATAAGGGATCATCACTTAATATACTAATACAAGAATCAATTAACTTATAAATACTATCTCCAAACTTCCAAACTTCACCATTTGGTCCTCTGCCATATGATGGTGGGTCCATGACAATAGCATCATATTTATTTCCTCGTCTTGCTTCTCTTTCTACAAACTTAAGACAATCATCAACTATAAATCTAATGGAATTGTTTTCTAAGTGAGATAACTTCATGTTCTCTTTTGCCCATTCAACCATTCCTTTAGAAGCATCAACATGAACCACATCAGCACCAGCATATGAACAAGCCATGGTTGCTCCACCTGTATAAGCAAAAAGATTTAACACTTTTATTTTCCGATTACTTTTCTTTATTTTATCTATCATAAATTTCCAATTAACTGCTTGTTCGGGAAATAATCCTGTATGTTTGAAGTTAGTTGGTGAAACTTTAAAAGTTAAGTCTTTAAAATTAACCGTCCAAAAATCTTGCAGTTTGCGATTAAAATCCCAATTGCCGCCACCTTTAGAACTACGATGATAAAAACCATCAGGATTTTTCCATAAGTTACTTTCCTTATCTATTTTCCAAATGGCTTGTGGATCAGGTCTTCTTAAGATAACACCATTCCAATTTTCCAGTTTTTCGCCATTTCCTGCATCTAAACACTCGTAATTATTCCATTCTTTACTAACTCTTAACATAATATCACTCCTAATATAATTATACCATAAAACTATATTTACTTATAATATAGACTCTTCAAAAAACTTTATTTTATAATAAAAAGATATAGTTTTCACTATATCTTTTGTTGCATATTTTAAGAAATAATTAACGTTTACTAAATTGTGGTGCACGTCTTGCAGCTTTAAGTCCTGGTTTTTTTCTTTCCTTGCTTCTTGCATCTCTTGTAACAAAACCAGCTCTTTTTAATATTTTTCTAAAACTTGTATCGCTTTCTGGATCAGAAGCACTATCATATTCTAATAATGCTCTAGCAATTCCTAAACGGATTGCTCCTGTTTGACCAGTAAAACCGCCACCTTTTACAGTTACTTCGATATCAAAAGACTCGTCAGTATTTGTTGCCACTAAAGGTTGTTTTAAGTCCATAACATTTGTTTCATAAGGAAAAAAAGCACGAACATCAACACCATTTACTGTTATATTACCTTTGCCAGGTACCATTTTAACTTGCGCTGTTGAAGTTTTTCTTCTTCCTGTTCCTATAAATACTCTCTTACTCATAATAACCCCCTAGTCTATTTTAAGCTCAATTGGTTGTTGAGCTATATGTGGATGTTCACTACCCGCATATACAAATAACTTTCTATACATTTGACGACCTAATCTTCCGTTTGGAAGCATTCCTTTAACTGCTCTTTCTAACATTTCAACAGGATAATCTGCTTTCATAACTTTAGCAGTTCTTTCTCTTAAACCACCTGGGTATCCACTATGATTATAGTAAATCTTTTTTTCTAATTTATTACCAGTTAAATTAACTTGTGATGCATTAATTATAATTATATAATCTCCACAATCAATATGTGGTGTAAAAGTTGCCTTATGTTTTCCTCTTAGAATATGAGCTGCTTTTGTAGCAATACGTCCTAAATTCTTATCTGTCGCATCAATTACATACCAATTACGTACTAATTCTTCTTTTTTTTGCATGTATGTATTTTTCATAACATTTCCCTCTCTTTTTTTATCTTATTATAATAAGTGGTCCCAACACTCATTAAAATGAGATAATAAAATGTACCGTATAAAATAATACTATATTTGTTTTAAAATGTCAATCATTTTGCCAGCTTTTCTTTTATTTTCTTATAATAATATGTAATTTTATTAAATTTATTGACACATTTTCATCTTTTACATAAAATATTTATACTAAGGTATGTAAAGTTTATTTTTGAAAGCGAGGCGATCCTCATAAAAAATAACATTTCAAATCAAACCTTTAAAGATATTAAAAATGAAATTACAAATTTTACTAAAGATGGATTTGATTTTATTTTTCACGATAAAGCAATTAGTGGAGTGACATTTAAAGAACTTTCTGAAGATACAAAACAAAAAATAGTTGAGATTATTGATAAAATTGATAATCAAATTATGACGTACAATCCTGACTATAAAGAGCATATTAATAATCAATATGAGAATATCGTTAACAAAAGCAAAGAAATGTTTGAAAAAGGTAAAAAATGGCTTAATTCCAAAAAAAGTTAATTTAATTAACTTTTTTTAATAAAAAACATCTTTTAAATATAGACCCTCAGGATTAGCCGTTTTACCAGCTTTTCTTCTATCTTTAGCTTCGATTATATCAATAACATCTTCACTCTTACGTTTTCCTTCACCAATTTCAATTAATGTCCCCACTAAATTACGAACCATATATCGTAAAAATCCTGTTCCTAGAAAACTAATTGTCACCATATTAACATTTTTAATATCTCTTATTAAAGAAGTCTGAACAATAGTTCTAACAAAATCGTCTTTTTCATCATCGGTTTTAGAAAATGATTTGAAATCATGAGTTCCCTCAATATATTTTAAAGCTCTTTCCATTTCCACCGTATCTAACCTTTTATTATATTGATATATATAATCTTTTTCAATTGGATCATATTCACCCATGTTTATTCTGTAAACATATTCTTTCGCTCTGACATTATATCTTGCATGAAAATCATCGCTAACTATTTCCATATCTTTAATATATATATCGGGAGGTAGCAAACTATTTAGTGCCTTTCTTAGACCATCAGGAGGCATTTTTTTTGTTAAATCAAAATGAGCCTTTTGTTTTAAAGCATGAACTTTAGCATCAGTTCTGCCGCTAGCACTTACTTCTACCTTTTCTTCACTATTAATCACTTTTAAAGCTTTTTCAAGCTCTCCTTGAATTGTTTTAACTTTAGGTTGTTTCTGATAACCATTATATTTTGAACCATCATAACTAAAAGTCATTAAATACCTCATTTTATTACCTCACTAACTATTACTGCTAATAAAAGACAAGAATGTATTAGAATCATATAACTATCATATAAGTGCCATTTATTAGAACGATAATTATTTTTTTTACTATTAATACTGAAAAGCCTTACTTCCATTGTTTGCGCTAAATCATCAGCTTTTTTGAAAGTTATCATAAATAAAGGCACTATCAAATATTTTAAACTAATCATTTTATTTTTAAAGCTATCATATCTAGCTCCCCTACTTATTTGAGCTTTCATTATTCTTTTGCTTTCATCTAATAAATTAGGTATGAAACGAATAGCTAATGTCAAAATGAGTGCTATTTTGGAGACAGGAACCCCAATATACTTAAGAGGCGATAAAAACTGTTCTAATCCATAAGTTAATTCTGTAGGAGCAGTTGTTAATGTTAAAACAGATGTATATAATACTATTATAATAAGTCTAATTACCATAACAGCAATTAGTGATAATGAAACTTTAAAAATCAAATTAATAACAATAATAAATAAAATAAATAATTTTAAAGATGATATTATTTTTAGATAAATTTTTAATTCTATTTTTGACATTAAGACTATTATAATAACCATTAAAAAAAGTAAACTATTTAATACTAAATTACTAGATATTAAAGATAAAATGACAAATAAAAAAGTACATATTATTTTAGCCAATGAATTCATTTGATGAACTTGTGACTTTATTGGATAATATCTTCCAATCATAACATTATCTAGCACATCTATACACATCCTTTATTAAATCATTAATTTGGTCACGATAACCTAATTTGATCTGTTTTTTTTGTAAAACTTGATAGGAAAAATCTATTACTTTAGGAACATTTATTCCCGCTTCGTTTAGTAAATTGACATTAGTAAAAACTTCGTATTTATTTCCTGATAATATTACCTTCTTGTCATTAATTACATGAACGTAATCAACAAAGTTGTGTAAAAAATCAACATCTTGACTAACTACAATAATTGTTTTATGATACTTGTTTTTTAAAAGGTTAAGAATTTTAATTAAGTTTTTTTTACTTACTTCATCTAACCCAACTGTTGGTTCATCTAAAGCAATTATTTTAGGATTATATGTTAATATAGAAGCCAAAGCAATCTTCCTTTTTTCACCATTACTTAAAGTATAGGGGTCTCTATTTAGATATGATTCATCTAACCCAACCATTAATAAAACCTGTTTAATTCGCTTTTCACTTTTGTCTAGTTGATAATTAAAACATTTCATAGCAAATAGTAGTTCATCTTTAACAGTAATATTAAAAAATTGAATTTCTGGGGTTTCAAAAACTAAGCCAATATTTTTTCTAAGCTCATTTATATCTTTTATACTTGTTTTCTTGTTAATAGTCCATTTACCAACTTTAATACTACCCGTACTTGGTATAATTAGTGCATTTAACATTTCTAAAAGAGTTGTTTTACCAGTTCCACTCTTACCAACAATGGCAGTTATTAATCCTGCTTCAATCTTCATATTTAAATTTTCAAAAACATTTGTTTTTAATACTGTTTTAGCATTATGTGTATAACTTACGTTATTGTATATTATTTCCATATTATATCCACCAGCTTATCTTTATCTAAAATAATATCATCTACTAACTGATAATATTTTAATTTATGACATAATTTTACTATAAAAGGTAAATCAATTCCTAGTTTATTAAAAACATTTTCTTCTTTATATACTAATTCTTTTGGTCCACTCAAAATAATTTTACCTTTATTAATAAGAATTAGTTCATCTCCGTATAAACTTTCTTCCATGTCATGAGTCACATTAACAATTGTCATATTATTACCCTTTTGATATTGACGTAATATTTTTAAAATACTCTCACGATCACAATTGTTTATTTTAGTTAATGCCTCATCTAAAAATAATATCTTAGGTTTCATGACTAGGATAGCTGCTAAAGCAACATATTGTTTTTCACCATTACTAAGTAAATAAGGGTTTTTATCTAATAATTTTTCTATGTTTAGTTGTTTAGCTACTTCAAAAACTCTTTTTTTTATTTCTGATTTAGTTAGATTCATGTTTTCTAAAACAAAAGCCATTTCATCTAATACTGTTTCAGCTACAAAACTCTCATCAGAATGTTCAAAGACAACACCGCTAATTGCTCTTATTTTTTTTATATCTTCTTTTAAATTGTAGTTGTTGATAATAACACTACCTTCATAAGGATGTAATCCTATTAATACTTTGAGTAAGGTACTTTTTCCACTACCAATTGGTCCTGTTATAGTAGTCCAACTGTTTTCTTTTATTTTCAAGCTAAAGTTATCCAATATTATTTTGTTATGATATCCCGCTCTCAAATTGTTAATTTCTATTATATATTTCATTTAATCACCTTTTTACCTAACTATTATAATATATATAGACATTTTTAGCAATCTTTATCAAAAAATGACTAAAAAGTTTATATAATATTTTTATTTGAAATGAAACCTGCTGGCCTAAAGACCTAGCAGGTTTCATTTTATTCTTTTGTTTCCTATTTGTCATTTCTCTTTGTTTATGCTTTTTTGGGTGACAGCTAGGTTGCTGCCGGCAAAGGGAAAATATTCTAATCCCTATAGATTAACATAGGCAGTACAAAAACCATATGCTGAGGAATATTCACCAGTGTCACTACGAAAACTAAATATACCGGAATCATTACCATCATTATAGCTACTACCACGAAGAAAAAAATAATACATATATGTGTTAAAAATGTAGGCAACATAATGAACTTGGTTATCATACCACATATATTTTAAAACAAAAAATGACGCTATCAACGTCATACAATATCTTATAAATTATATCTTCTTCTTTTTTTGAATGTGATATACTATCTTTAACATCGTTTTTCTAGGTATAAATCTTGTAAAAAAGATATTTAACTTCATAAATACACCAGGAATAATAATATTTTTACCTTTGAACATTTTATTAATAGCATACTCAGCAACACTATAACTATCAAGTGATTTTACCGCAAATTTAACGCCTGCTACATTATTAAAATTAGTATTAACAGGTCCTGGGCACAAAGCACCAATATAAACATTACTTCCTTCTTGTCTAAGTTCACCATATATTGCCTCAGTAAGTCTTAGCACATATCCTTTTGTCGCATAATATGTTGCCATCAAAGGTCCTGGCATAAAAGCAGCTGAAGATGCTACATTTAATATATATCCCTTATTTTTTTCTTTAAAATCTTGTAAAAATAACTTAGTTAATATATGAACAGCCTTAATGTTAGTATCAATCATATCAAGTTCTTTATCCATATCAGTTTCACTAAAGAAACCAAAAATACCAAAACCAGCATTATTTATGACAACATCAATGTCTTCTTTCTTAACTTTATTATATAATTTTACACAATTAAAAGTAGAAGCTAAATCCATGGTAATTAATTGAACATCTGTTTTTAATTCTTTTTTTATTTTATCTAGTTTTCTCTTGTTTCGAGAAACTAGTATTAAATCATATCCTTTTGAACTAAGTATTCTTGCCATATCTGCTCCTATTCCAGAGCTTGCCCCAGTAATTAATGCCTTCATATATCCACCACCTAATATAATTATATAATGAAATTATAAATATTACAATTGCAATTAGTTATTATTTCAATATATTTTATTAAAAAACTCTTTAAGTTTTCTTAAAGAGTTTTTTTATTCTTCAACTAGTTCTAATATAACCATTAAAGCGTCATCTCCACGACGTTCATTTAATTTTAGTATTCTAGTATATCCACCATTTCTTTTAGCATATCTAGGTGCTAGAACATCAAATACTTTTTTTGCTGTTTCACTATCATTTTGTAAAAAAGCTATCGCTTTACGTCTTGAAACCAAAGAACCGTTTTTACCATAAGTAATCATTTTATCTAAAAATTTACGAACTTCTTTAGCTCTAGTTTCAGTAGTTTCAATTCTTTCGTTGTTAATTAAATCTCTAGTTAAATTAGCAAGCATACTTCTTCTATGCTTATTAGTTCTACCTAACTTTCTATACATAATATCCTCCTACCTATTAGTCTTCTTCACGGAACTTAAGGCCCATTTCTTTAATTTTGTCAATGACTTCTTTTAAAGATTTTTTTCCTAAATTACGAATTTTCATCATTTCGATTTCTGATTTTTCAACCAAATCTCCTAAAGTATTAATATTAGCTCTTTTTAAACAATTATAAGCACGAACTGAGAAATCTAAATCTTCAATAGAAGTTTCTAATTTCTTAAGTTTGCTATCTTCTTGTTTTGCAATCATAATACCTGTAGTATCAGTTATTTCACTTAAATTAGTTAATATATTTAAATGTTCAATTAAAATTTTAGAAGATAAAGCTACTGCTTCTTCAGGTCTAATTGAGCCATTAGTAGTAACTTCTAAAATAAGTTTATCATAACTATCATCTTGACCAACACGAGCACTTTCAACCTCATAACTTACTAGTTCAATTGGTGAATAAAGTGCATCTATTGGAATATAACCAATTTTATTATTCTCAATATGTTTTTTATTTTCATTACCAGGTACATAACCTCTACCATTAGCAACAATCATTTCCATACTAAGTTTACCACCTTTAGACAAAGTTGCAATAACTTGATCTTTGTTGATTATTTCAACATCAGCATCACAAACGATATCATTAGCAGTAACAACACCTTCTTTATCAGCATATAACTTAATTACTTTTTTATCAGCAGAATAGTTTTTTATAACAATTCCTTTTAGATTTAAAACAATCATTGTTACATCTTCTAAAACACCTTCAATAGTTTGAAATTCATGCATAACGCCATCTATTTTTACTGCTACAATAGCAGATCCTGGCATACTAGAAAGCATTACTCTTCTAAGAGCATTACCTAACGTAGTTCCAAAACCTCTTTCTAGTGGCTCTAATTCAAACTTACCAAAATTATTATTCTCAATATAGTCCATTATTTTATAAACTGGTTTGACAAAATTTAACACGTTAACACACTCCCTTTCTTTTATCCACGTGGACGTTTAGGTGGACGACATCCGTTATGCGGTATCGGTGTTACATCAGATATTGAAGATATTTCTAAGCCAGCAGTTTGTAATGAACGAATCGCCGTTTCACGACCTGGACCAAATCCTTTTACATATACTTCAACTTTTCTCATTCCCATATCATAAGCGGCTTTGCCAGCAGCTTCAGCTGCCATACCAGCTGCAAATGGAGTTGATTTCTTACTACCTTTAAATCCGAGTGCCCCAGCGGCTGACCAACTAATTGCATTACCTTCTTTATCAGTAACTGTAACCGTTGTATTATTAAAAGTTGGTTTAATATATACATGTCCTTCTGGTACATTCTTCTTAACCTTACGTTTTCTTGGTTTATAAGCCATTTTCGTAACCTCCTTTAATTATTTTTTCTTATTAGCAACAGTTTTCCCTTTACCTTTGCGGGTACGAGCATTACGATTAGTTCTTTGTCCTCGTACTGGTAAACCTTTACGATGCATTAATCCTTGATAACTACCAATTTCCATCTTGGTTTTAATATTCATGTTAACTTCACGACGTAAATCTCCTTCAGTTAAACAATTACCCATGATATCACGAATTTTAACTAATTCATCATTCGTTAAATCACCAGCTTTTTTATTAACATCTACGCCAGCTTCCGTTAAAATACGGTTTGATAAACTCTTACCAATTCCATAAATATAAGTTAAAGCTATTTCTGATCTTTTGTTATCTGGTACATCTACACCTTTAATACGTGCCATAAAACACCTCCTTATTAACCTTGTCTTTGTTTATGTTTAGGGTTAGAGCATATTACATATACTTTTCCCTTACGTCTAATAATTTTACATTTATCACACATTGGTTTTACTGATGGTTTTATTTTCATTAAAATTCCTCCTACTATTTTCTATAGGTTATTCGCCCACGTGTTAAATCATAAGGAGATAGTTCAATAACCACTGTATCCCCCGGTAAAATGCGAATATTGTTCATTCGGATTTTACCAGAAACGTGAGCAACTACAGTATGTTTATTTATAAGTTCTACTCTAAAACTACCACCTGGTAATATTTCTAGTACCTTACCTTCTACTTCAATTGTATCATTTTTGGCCATTCAATCACCTCTTTGTTAAAATTTCATATCCGTTTTTTGTAATTAAGATTGTATGTTCAAAATGAGCCGATGGTAAATTGTCAGCAGTTACAATTGTCCAATCATCATCAAGAATATATATTTCAGCTGTTCCCAAATTAAGCATCGGTTCAACAGCAATTACCATTCCTTCTTTTAATAAAACGCCTGTATTTGCTTTTCCATAATTAGGAACATCTGGCATTTCATGTAAATCTTTACCAACGCCATGTCCTACTAACTCTTCAACAACGCCTAAATGATGAACACTAGCATAATTGCTAACTGCAAACCCAATATCACCTATTTTAGCGCCTGCTTTTACCACTTTTAAACCTTCAAATAACGAAGACTCTGTATCTTTTAACAATCTTTCTTTATCAGAACTGATTTTTCCAACTGGATAAGTCCAAGCTGAATCACCATGATATCCTTTATAACAAGCACCAATATCGATTGAAATAATATCGCCTTCTTTTAACTTGCGATTACTTGGAATGCCATGAACAACTTCCTCATTAATAGATGCACAAATGGAAGCAGGAAAACCATTATAATCTTTAAACGATGGATAAGCATCTTCTTTAATTATAAAATCATATGCCAGTTTATCAAGTTCCAAAGTAGTGATACCTGGTTTAATAAAAGGCTTTAAATAATTATGTGTCTTTCCTACAATTTCTCCTGCTTTGCGCAGCAATTCTATTTCATAAGGTGTCTTAATGCTAATCATTAGACATTACTTCCCTTCCACAATATCAGTAATTTGTTTAAAAATAGTCATTTTGGGTTGTGTACTATCAATATGATGAACTAAGTCTTTTGCTTGATAGTATTCTATTAAAGGTTTAGTTTCTTTAATGTATGTCTCATACCTTTTTTCAAAGGTATCTTCATTATCATCATCTCTTTGCACTAAATTATCACCATCAAAATCGCAAATGCCTTCATTTATTGGTTTAGTATCATCAAATAAATGATTATATACGTGACCGCACTTTAAGCATGTTTGTCTTCCAACAATGCGTTTTTTAGCTATTTCCTTATCCAAATCTAAAACAATAACATAATCTATTTTTCTATTTAATGATTCTAAAAGATTATCAAGATTAGTTGCTTGTTTCAAACTTCTTGGAAAACCATCTAATATAAATCCTACTTCAGTATCAGAATTACTTAATCTTTTCTCAAACAATTCTAAAACAATTTCATCACTTACTAGTTTACCTTCATTCATAAGCCTGCTTATTCTATGACCTAAATCAGTTGCTTGCATAGCTTCTTCTCTAAGTAAGTCACCTGTTGAAATATGAGGTAAATTATAATGTTTCTTTAACAACTGCGATTGCGTCCCTTTACCAGCAGCAGGAGGAGCAATAAAAATAATATTCTTCATTTCTATCTCCTACGACCTGTTTTTCTAAAGTTACGACTAACTATTTTACTTTCTAACTGTCTATATGTCTCTAAAGCTACTCCAACGATAATTAATAATCCCGTTCCACCTATTGAAACACTACTTGGCAAATTAGACACAATTCCAAATAAAATTGGAAGTCCAGCTATTGCTGCTAAAGATAGAGCACCAACAATTGTTAAACGATTTAATATTTTATTTATATAACTAACAGTTTCATCTCCTGGTCTAACCCCAGGAATATATCCACCATTTTTTTGCAAATTTTCAGCCAGTTCTGATGGTTTTAACTGTAAATATGTATAAAAATAAGCAAAAGCAATAATAAATATAACATATAATATAAAACCACTCATTGTATTCATAGATAACCAAGCTTCAACAAAAGCTGTAAATCCATCTTTTTTAATCACCGTAGCGATTAATGCGGGAATGGAAATAAGTGCTGAAGCAAAAATAACTGGTACTACTCCTGCTGAATTAAGTTTAAATGGAATATAATTTTGTGTTCCTAAACTTGATGTTGATTGATTAGCATATTGAATTTGAACTCGGCGTTCTGCTAATTGTTCATAAATTATTGCAAAGACAATAGCAAAATATAAGAGAACAAATAATAGAAATAATCCTAATCCAATCAAGGTTGAAATTAAACTACCTCCTGTCACTAAACCGCTCCAAGCATCAGCAAACATGGTTGGCAAACTAGCAATAATACCAGCCATGATAATCATAGAAATACCATTACCAATACCTTTACTTGTAATTTGATCTCCAAGCCATAATAGGAATGAAGTTCCAGCGGTTAAAACAGTGGCAAATTCCATATATTGAATTACTGTTCCGTCAGAAATAAATGCAAATGACATCATATAGCCTTGAATAAAAGCCATAATAATACCTAGAACACGGTTAATTTGATTTATCTTAACGCGTCCAGTATGTCCTTGCTTAGCCAAATCTGCTAAATAAGGAACAATATCCATTTGTAATAATTGGGTAATAATTGTTGCACTAATATAAGGCATTACCCCTAAAGCAAAAATTGAAAATTGCTCTAATGCGCCACCACCCATAGCATTCATCATTTCTAAGAAACCTAAACTATTTGTACCTAGACTATTTTGATCTACACCAGGAACAATAATTGTTGTACCTAGTTTGAAAACAAATAAAATACCTAGTGTAAATAAGATTCTTTTTTGTAGATCTTTATTTTTGGGATTAAATATTTGCTTAACAGTTGCAAACATTCTAGATCACCTCTACTTTTCCACCTATTTTTTCTATTTGTTTTTTAGCTATTTCTGAAAACTTATGAGCTTTAACAGTAACTTTTTTCTCTAAAACACCATTTCCTAATACTTTTATACCGTCTTTTTGATTTTTAACTAATCCCATTTCCTTTAATATTTCTGGTGTTATTATAGCACCATCTTCAAAACGATTCAAATCACTTAAATTAATAACTGCATATTCTGTTTTAAATGGAGCATTTGTAAATCCTCTTTTAGGAAGACGCCTAAATAAAGGTAATTGTCCTCCTTCAAAACCTGGTCTTACTCCGCCACCACTTCTAGCATTTTGACCTTTATGACCTTTACCACTTGTTTTACCTAAACCACTACCAGTTCCACGTCCAACTCTTTTACGAGTTTTAAGAGCACCTTCTGGTTTAACAATACTATGTAATTTCATTATAAGATCTCCTCTACTTTTTTACCACGTAACAACGCTACTTCTTCTACAGTTCTTTGTGCTTTTAAAGCATTCAAAGTAGCATGTGCAGTATTTATTTTAGTATTTGATCCAAGTGATTTTGATAATACATCTTTAACTCCAGCCATTTCAAGAACAGATCTAACAGGTCCACCTGCTTTAACTCCAGTACCTTTTAAGGCAGGTTTAAGCATAACTTTGCTAGCTCCTTGTCTTCCAATTGCTTCATGTGGGATAGTTCTTTCATCAACGATTGATACATTTATAACATTTTTAGTAGCAGCTTGAACAGCTTTTTTAATAGCATCTGGAACTTCATTAGCCTTACCAGTTCCAAGTCCAACGCGGCCTTTTTTATCACCTACTACTACTGTAGCTGAGAAACGGAAATGACGACCACCTTTAGTTACTTTAGTAACCCTACCAATATTAATTACTTCTTCTTCATATTGTTTAGGACGTGGTGTTCTTCTTGGTTTTTCCATTTTTTACCCTCCTTTAGAATTCTAATCCGTTGGCACGTGCAGCTTCGGCTAAAGCTTTAACACGACCGTGATATAGGTATCCACCTCTATCAAATTTTACTTCTTTGATTTTTTTAGCAATAGCTCTTTTTGCAAGTAGTTCTCCTACTTTGGTAGCAGCTTCTGTATTACTACCATTTGCAAGTTTTAATTCCTTGTCAATAGAAGAAGCACTAACTAAAGTAACCATAGCTTCATCATCAATAATTTGTGCAAAAATATTTCCATTAGATCTAAATACGTTTAATCTAGGAACGTTTTTTGTACCAACAATTTTTTCTCTAACACGTGCATGACGAGCAAGACGTGTTTTATTACGAGATACTTTTTTAATCATAAGTATTTATCTCCTTTACTATTTAAGATTACTTAGCTTTTTTTCCTTCTTTACGAATAACAACTTCGTCACTATAACGAATTCCTTTACCTTTATATGGTTCGGGTTGTCTTATTTTTCTAATATTTGCAGCAAATTCACCAACAGCACATTTATCAATACCTTTAATAACACACTCTGTATTACTTGGTACTTCTACAGTTAAGTTTGCTGGTACTTTTACTTCAACTGGTTTAGAATAACCTGCACTTACTACTAAAGTTTCACCTTTAAGTGTAAAACGATATCCTACTCCAATTGCTTCTAGTTTTTTATCAAAACCTTTTGTTACACCAATTAACATATTATTAATATTAGCATTAGCAGTTCCATGAAAATTACTGTATAAACCATTTTTAACCGTTGTTTTTACAGTGTTTTCAATAACTTCTACTGTAACATTTCTGTTTACATTAGTAGAAAGTTCACCTTTTGGTCCTTTAACATTAATAACATTACCATTAACTGATACTGTAACATTTTCAGGTATTGATAGTATTCTATTACCAATACGACTCATTAAATTTCCTCCTTACTTTCTACCAAATATAAGCTAATACTTCGCCACCAAGATTATCTTTTCTTGCTTCTTTATCAGTCATAACACCTTTTGATGTTGAAACGATAGCTATACCAAGACCATTTAATACTTTAGGTAGCTCTTCGTGATTAGCATAAACTCGTAATCCTGGTTTTGATATTCTCTTAAGACCAGTAATTACTCTTTCTTTTTTATCACCATATTTTAAATTAACAACAAGAACATTTTGAACTTCATTTTTCTTAACTTTATAATCATTAATGAAACCTTCATCTTTTAATATTCTTGCAATTTCTAATTTAATTTTTGAAGCAGGTATTTCAACTTCTTTATATCGCATTTGATTAGCATTACGCATTCTTGTAAGCATATCAGCGATTGGATCAGTCATTCCCATATATATCCTCCCTTCAGATTACCAGCTTGATTTTCTAATTCCTGGTATTTGTCCTTTATAAGCTAGTTCCCTAAAACAAATACGGCAAATGCCATATTTTTTAAGTACAGCGTGTGGTCTACCACATCTATTGCAACGGGTATATTCACGCACTTTGAATTTTGGCGCGCGACTAGCTTTTACAATCATGCTTTTCTTAGCCATAATATCCTCCTAATCATTAGTTCTTCTTAAATGGCATTCCAAAGCCTTTTAAGAGATCAAGTGCTTCATCATTTGTATTTGCTGTTGTAACAAAAACAATATCCATACCACGCACTTTAACAACATTATCATATTCTATTTCAGAGAAAATAAGTTGTTCATTAAGTCCTAATGTATAGTTCCCACGTCCATCAAAAGCTTTAGTAGAAATTCCTCTAAAATCTCTAACACGTGGTAAAGTAATACTAACAAGTTTGTCTAAAAAGTTATACATTTTAGCTCCTCTTAAAGTTACTTTACAACCAATTGCTTGACCTTCTCTAATTTTAAAGCCTGCAATTGCTTTTTTAGCTTTTGTTATAACTGGTTTTTGCCCAGCTATAAGGGTTAAATCAGCTACTGCTGCTTCTAATAATTTACTATTACCAGCACCATCACCAACACCCATATTAATAACTATCTTATCAATTTTTGGTGTTTCCATAACTGATTTATAACCATATTTTTCTCTTAAACTAGGTATGATTTCATTGTTATATTTTTCTTGTAGACGGTTCATACATACCCTCCTTCCAACTAATCAAGTTTTTCATTAGATTTTTTAGAAATTCTAATTTTTTTACCATTTTTATCTATTATGTGACCTATTCTTGCCTTCTTTTTCGTTTTAGGATCAATTATCATTACGTTAGAAGCGTTAATTGGAGCTTCCATTTCAGTAATACTTCCAGCACTTTGTCCGTTTGGTTTAATATGTTTTTTAATCATATGTACGCCTTCAACGATAACTTTATTTTCTGCTCTTAGTACTTTAGTAATTTTTCCTTCTTTGCCACGATCAGCACCAGCAATAACAGCTACTTTATCTCCTGTTTTAAAGTTCATGTTTCACCCTCCAAACTCTATAACACTTCTTTAGCAAGTGAAATAATTTTCATATAATTTTTATCACGTAATTCACGTGCTACCGGTCCAAAAACACGAGTCCCAACTGGACTCTTATCATCTTTAATGATAACACAAGCATTATCATCAAATTTAATATAAGATCCATCTTTTCGTCTTAGACCAAACTTACTTCTAACAATAACAGCTTTAATAACTTTTCCTTTTTTTACTGTGCCATTAGGAGTAGCTTTTTTTACTGTGGCAACAATTACATCACCAATGTTTCCAGTTTTAACCTTACTTCCACCAAGAACTCTGATTACACTTACTTCTTTTGCACCTGAGTTATCGGCAACATTTAAACGGCTTTCTTGTTGAACCATATATTAATTCCTCCTTCTATAGGTGCAATTACAATATAATTGCTTTCTCAATTACTTTTACTAAACGATATCTTTTTGTTTTAGATAATGGTCTAGTTTCAACGATTTTTACTTTATCGCCAATTTGAGCTTCGTTTTTTTCATCATGAGCAGCATATTTTTTAGAATATTTAACACGTTTTTTGTATATGCGGTCAGTTTTATAAGTCTCAACTAAAACAGTAATCGTTTTATCTGTTTTATTACTTACTACTTTACCTATTAATTCTTGTTTTCTCTTTTCCATTTTAAACCTCCTATTTATTTAGCTCACGTTCACGCATAATTGTTTTCATACGTGCAATTGCTTTTCTAAGTTCTTTAATTCTTGAAGGTTTTTCAAGATTACCAGTTGCTTGACTAAAACGTAAATTAAATAATTCTTCTTTCATTTGCTCAATTTTTTTAACGATTTCTTCGTTACTTAATGCTCTAATATCTTTATTATTCATTAGTAACACCTGCTTCCTTCTTCACAAACTTACATTTGATAGGAAGTTTGTGCATAGCTAAACGTAACGCTTCACGTGCTGTAGCTTCATCTACTCCCGCAATTTCAAACATAATTTTACCTTGTTTAACAACTGCTACCCATAATTCTGGTTGACCTTTACCTTTACCCATACGAGTTTCCAAAGGTATTTTTGTTAATGATAGATGTGGGAAAATATTAATCCATACTTTTCCGCCACGTTTCATGTAACGAGTCATAGCAACACGAGCAGCTTCGATTTGTCTTTCTGTAATCCAAGTTCCTTCCATTGCCATTAAACCATATTCACCAAAATGTAATTCTGTATTACCTCTTGCAGTTCCTTCGTAAGATAGACGATGTGGACGACGATATTTAGTCCTTTTTGGTATAACTGCCATCTACATTACCTCCCCTTTTTTTGTTTTCAGGAAGGATTTCTCCTTTATAAATCCACACTTTAACACCAATCTTACCATATGTTGTATTTGCTTCTTTGTGAGCATAATCAACATCGGCTCTTAAAGTATGAAGTGGAATTGTTCCTTCTGTATAACCTTCAGTTCTAGCCATATCAGCACCGCCTAAACGACCAGATACGGAAGTTTTAATTCCTTTTGCACCAGCTTTCATAGTGTTTCTAATTGTTCTTTTTTGAGCAATTCTAAATGAAACACGATTTTCAATTTGATGCGCAATATTTTCAGCGACTAAAGCCGCATCTAAATCAGGATTTTTAACTTCCATTATTGATATTTGAATATTATCTTCTTTAACTAATTTAGTTAATTCTTTTTTGATTTTTTCTATTTCATCGCCACCATGTCCAATAACAACACCTGGTTTAGCTGTGTTAATAATGACTTCTGTTTTTTTAGTATCTCTTTCAATTAAAATACTTGAAACTGCGGCGTCTTTTAACTTTTTAGTTAAAAATTTACGGATTTTCATATCATTATTTAGATATTTTGAAAAATCTTTTTTAGCAAACCATTTTGATTGCCAATCTTTATTAATTCCGATTCTAAGTCCGACTGGACTAACCTTTTGACCCATCAGTTTACCTCCTTTGCTTAATTTCTGTCACTTACAACAATTGTAATATGACTTGTTCTTTTTTTAATTGGATCAACATGACCACGAGACCCAAATTTCATTCTCTTCATTGTTTGTCCTTCATTAACTAAAGCTTCTTTAATGTATAGGTTGTTTTTATCTAAACCCAAATTATTTTCAGCATTAGCTACTGCAGAAGTTAACACTTTATGTATTAATCTAGCAGCTTCTTTATTTATATTATTTAAAATTTTATCTGCTTCAATTACGTTTTTACCACGTACTAAATCTATAACTAAACGAGCTTTACGAGGTGCGATCCTAAGACCTTTGGCAATCGCTTTTGCTTCCATTTTAGTCCTCCTTCCTGGCTTAATTATTTACCTTTATTTTCGCCATGTCCGCCACTTTTACGTGTAGGTGCGAATTCACCTAATTTATGACCTACCATATCTTCAGTTACATATACTGGTATAAATTCTTTCCCATTATGTACTGCGAAAGTATGCCCTACAAATATAGGATAAATTGTTGAACGGCGAGACCATGTTTTTATTACTTCTTTTTTTCCATTTTCGGCCACCTTTTTAACTTTAGACATTAAACTATCGTCAACAAAAGGACCTTTTTTTAAACTTCTAGCCATTTAAACCATCCTTTCCCTATTTTTTACGACGACGTACAATTAACTTGTTTGAAGCTTTCTTGGTGTCGCGTGTTTTGTATCCTAACGCTGGTTTACCCCAAGGCGTAACAGGACCTTTACGTCCAATTGGAGCACGTCCTTCACCACCACCATGTGGGTGATCATTAGGGTTCATTGCTGATCCACGAACAGTTGGTTTTATTCCCATATGTCTCTTGCGACCAGCTTTACCATAACTTACTAATTCATGATCGGCATTTCCTACTTCACCTATTGTAGCTATACATTCGCTTAATACTTTACGAACTTCACCACTACTTAAACGAAGCAATGTATATTTTCCTTCACTTCCTAAAACTTGGATTGAAGCCCCAGCTGAGCGAGCCATAGCTGCTCCTTTACCTGGTTTTAATTCAACATTATGTACAACTGTACCTTCTGGAATATTAGCAAGTGGAAGAGCATTACCAATTTTAATATCAGCTTTTGCTCCACTTTCTACTTTATCCCCAACTTTTAAGTTTTTAGGGGCGATAATATATCTTTTTTCACCATCAGCATAATTAATCAAAGCAATGTTAGCTGTTCTATTAGGATCGTATTCTATTGAAGCAACAGTCCCGATAATACCATCTTTATCTCTTTTAAAATCAATAATGCGATATTTTCTTTTTGCACCGCCGCCATGATGTCTTATAGTGATACGCCCTTGATTATTACGTCCACCGGTTTTCTTTATGGTCACAACTAATGATTTTTCTGGATCTTTTTTAGTAATTTCTGTATTCACTAATTTAGACATGCCACGTGTTCCATTAGTCATTGGCCTATATGTTTTAATTGCCATACTTATCCTCCTTTAGATTAATTAAGTTCTATTGAACTTCCTTCTTTTAATTTAACAATTGCTTTTTTTACTTTATTGGTTTTTCCTATATAACGTCCAACTCTTTTTCTTCTTGGTTTTACGTTAATAGTGTTTACACTTTCAACTTCAACATTGAATATTTTTTCGATAGCTTGTTTGATTTGTGTTTTATTAGCTCTAACATCAACACTAAAAGTTATAGTGTTTTTAGTTTGCGCTAAAGCAGCACTTTTTTCAGTTATGATTGGCGCTTTAATAATATCTCTATAATTACCTATCATTAGACAAGCACCTCCTCAATAGCTTTAATAGCTTCTTCAGTAACAATCATTTTATCTGCATTAACTATATCTAAAGTATTAATTTCACTAGCTTCTAGTAAAATAATATTAGCTAAGTTACGAGTTGCTAAGATAGTATTATCATCTAATTCTTTAACAACAACTATTACTTTTTCACCATTAATTCCTAAATCAGCTAATAATTTAATAGCATCTTTAGTTTTGCTTGTTTCCATTTTGAAATTTTCAATAATAATCAACTCATTATTTACGGCTTTGTAAGCTAAAGCTGACTTAAGAGCTAATCTTCTTTCTTTACGATTCATTTTTTTAGAATGACTTCTTGGTTGTGGACCAAATACTACACCACCATGATACCAATGTGGTGCTCTAATACTACCTTGACGTGCACGACCTGTACCTTTTTGACGCCATGGCTTTCTTCCGCCACCGCTTACCTCATCACGAGTTTTTGTTGCGTGTGTTCCTTGTCTTTGTGAGTTTCTTGCTAATGTAATAGCATCATATAAAACAGTATCGTTTGGTTCTATTCCCCAAACTTCAGCATTTAAAGTAAAATCTTTGACTTTTTCTCCCTTTGTATTTAATACATTTATTTTCCCCATATGTGCCTCCTACTAATTTTCTGCAGTTTCACTAACTTCTGCGTTAGCTACTTCTTCTGTTTCTGTATTAGAAACACTTTCAAGATCAGTATTTTCTTCAATTGGAGAAACGCTATATTTAACTAAGTCAACAGTTTCATTAACTTTATCTGGATTTTTAACAGCTGTTTTAATAATCACTAATGATTTTTTAGGTCCAGGAATATTTCCTTTAACTAAAACTACATTATTTAAAGCATCAACCATTACTATTTCAAGATTTTGAATAGTAACTGTTTCAACTCCCATATGACCTGGTAAGTTTTTACCTTTAAATACACGCATTGGTCTCATTGTTCCCATTGAGCCTGGTCTTCTGTGATAATGTGAACCATGCCCCATAGGTCCTCTTGATTGATTATGACGTTTAATAACACCTTGGAACCCTTTTCCTTTACTTGTTCCAGTGACGTCAACCATTTCTCCTACAGAAAAAATATCTGCCTTAATTTCTTGTCCTAAAGAATAATTTGTAATATCTACACCGCTTATTTCTTTAAAGAAGCGCTTAGGTGTAGTGTTTGCTTTATTGGTATGCCCAATTGAAGCTTTTGTCGCTAATTTTTCTCTTTTATCACTAAAGCCAAGTTGAATAGCATCGTAACCATCAGTTGCAACTGATTTAATTTGTGTAATAACATTAGGTGTTACTTCAACAACAGTTACAGGAATTAATTTACCTTCTTCAGTGAATACTTGAGTCATTCCAATTTTACGACCTAAGATTCCTTTTTTCATATTTCCTCCTATTATAATTTAATTTGAATATTAACTCCGCTTGGAACTTCAAGGCGTGTTAATGCCTCAATTGTTTCCTTGCTTGGATTAATAACGTCAATAAGTCTTTTGTGGGTTCTTTTTTCAAATTGTTCACGTGAATCTTTGTATTTGTGAACAGCTCTCAAAATAGTTATTTTTTCGATTTCGGTTGGTAATGGTACTGGACCACTTACTTCTCCTCCAGTTCTTTTAACTGTTTCAATGATTTTTGCACACGCAGTATCTAAACTTTTATGTTCAAAAGCCTTTAATTTGATGCGAACTTTTGTCTTTGACATTTTCTAATCCTCCCTTCGCCTATATCTTCAGTATAGACTTGCTCCGCGCAAACACCCGATTATCCATTATTTTGTTTAACAACTTAACCTGGAGTATCGGCAACCTTGCACATCAATGCATGCCACACATTCAAAATTATACATGACTATTATATGAAATGCAAGTGTTTTTAGTACTTTTTTTGAAAAAAGTGATAATCGTTATGCTAAAAACATTTTTTCGCGTATCTTATTTTTCTGTTTGTTATTATTGATATTTTTTAATAGCGACAAATAACTCTTTATTTGACCTCTACTTAATTTTTGTTTAATAACTTTATTTGCTTTCTTTTGTTTTTATTATTTGAATATATTTTATTATAATTAATTTTAAATTCTAAAAAAGTTGTTTTTTAAAAAAACGAGCAAAACCTGTTAAACCTAAAGCCCTAGCAGGTTTCGTTATGTTCTTTTGTTTCTCTTTGTTCTTGCTTTTAGATAATCTCAAAATGGTGATTTTAATTATTTTTATCATACCACATATATTTTAAAACAAACAAAAATGGCGCTATTAACGCCACACATTAGTAATTATTTTTTTATTTTCTTTAAAATAACGTATCCTTTTAACATGATTTTATATAATTTATAATAAAAATCGTTAATAATTAAATCAAACTCCCCAATTAATTCCACAACATTAGAATTGAAACCTCTTTTAAAATCAAATAAACCAAACATAGGTGAATCTTCATGAAACTCACCAGTAATCCCATAAAAATTAAAAGTATCGCAGCCCTTATTTAATGAATATTTTATCATTTCAAAGTTCAAAAAATACTGTCCATTGTATTTCATATATTCTCTATATGAAGCACCATATAAAGATAATACCTGATGTCCAAAAGTCATAAATAATCCACCTGCTACAACTATTTTATTACCTTTTTCATTTCTAAGTGTTTCAGTGTTTTTTATCTTAGTTTCCACACTCATTAATTGATTTTTTAATTCTTTCATGATTCTGTTTTTACCTATTGAATTAGACATTTTATCTAGTATATCTTGTTTCTGATCTTTTAATTTTTCTAAATATATTGGCACTTCCATCTCCACCAAGCATATTTTGATATTATCATCTTTATTAAAAATATCATACATTTTCTGATAATATTCTATAGATCTATTAGTAAAATTTCTTCTCGCACTAGTATGGACCATTAAATCTTCAAAATCTTTAATTCTATCTTTACCTATTTCAACTAATTTTAAACCGCATTTATATGAATTTTTAATATCATTCCTTGTCGTTGGACGCATTTTTTGAAGCAAACTTATTTCTGTTTCATCTTTTAAATTTAAAACAGAAACCCATCTTGGTTCTAAATCTTTGCCATATGTAATAGTGAAACCATTATGTAAAAATCCTAATTGTGCTAATCTTTCCACTACTTTTTTATTATTAATACCATCCTCAACGATATTACCATTAATATCTCTTTCTTGATACATAACATATGGGTTTATTTTTAATAAAATTCCATTACTATTTTTAACATATTTTTTAATTTCTTTGACAAAATTACTTAATATTGTTTCATTATTATAATCTGCTAAAAAACCTCGTGGAGCATAATATATATATTTATTAAAAACAGGAATCTTTTTAGCAAGCAATAAACTAGCGCCTACTATTTTGCCATGTTCTTTTAATGCTACTAGGTGGCTAACCCATCCCGTCATACTTTTTAGTTCACCCCAATAGCTTGTTTGAAAAAAAGTACTTAAATCATGATTTTGAGAATATAAATTAAATTCTTCTTCAGATATCTTTTCTATCATTGTCGGCTCACTTTCTTTATAAAATATATAAAAAAAGCACACTTTTAAGTGTGCTTTTATTTAACAAATGGTATTAAAGCCATAAATCTAGCTTTTTTTATTTCATTTGCAATATGTCTTTGATGTTCAGAACAAGCACCTGTTACTCTTCTAGGTAAAATTTTACCTTTATCTGCGCTAACATATTTTTTTATAATTTCAACGTTTTTATAATCAACAGGTTTTCCCGCACACATTTGACAAATTTTCTTCTTCTTTTTGTAATATTCTGCCATGTTTATCCTCCTCTTAATCTAAAGTAGTATCATCTAAAGTAATGTTATCTCCAAAATCATCAAAAGGATTAGAACTAACATCTACATTGTTAGTTCCCGCATCTTGATAATCATATGGGCTAGCATTATTAAAATTACTATTTTGACTTCTTCCTTGTGATTGTGATTTAGATTCTAAAAATTGAACTGAATCAGCAAGCACTTCTGTGGTATATCTTTTATTTCCATCTTTATCATCATAACTACCGGTTTGAATTCTTCCTTCAATTGATACTAAACTACCTTTATCTAAATACTTACAAACATTCTCAGCTTGTTTTCGCCAAGCAATGATTGAAATAAAATCAGCTTCTCTTTGTCCTTGTGCATTACTAAAGGTGCGATTAACTGCTACTGTGAATCTAGTAAAAGGTAATTGTGATGACGTGTAACGTAATTCTGGTTTGTTAGTTATTCTTCCAACTAATTCAACTCTATTCACAATAATACCCCATTTCTTATTTTTCAATTTTAGTAATTAAGTGACGAATTATGTCATTACTAATAAGTGATAGACGATCAAATTCTTTAATAGCTGCATCATTGTCTGCTTCAATTAAAAATAAGTGATAGAAACCGCTTTTGAATTTTTTGATTTCATAAGCTAATTCTCTTTGTCCATATTCTTTTGATTCAATTATTTTAGCGCCATTATTAGTTAAAACATCACCAAAGTTTTTAATAACTTCCCTAGTTTCATTTTCTCCTAACGTTGGTCTAATAATAAACATGATTTCATATTTTTTCATTATTCCACCTCCTTATGGTCTTTGGCTTAAAAAAGCAAGGAGTAAATTAATACTCGCAAGCACATTATAACAAATTATCAATTGTTTGTAAAGGGTTTGCTTAATTGTTTTATATATTTAGATATTTAATACGTTTATACAATTAACATGAGGTTTCTTTAATTACATTTGTCTTTGCTCTATTATTAAAATATATTGGAATATATGCAATAAAAAGAGTAATAATACCAGTGGCTTCTAAGATAATTATAGGATAATTAATTTCATATAAAAAAGGCATTAATTCTAAAATATGTGTTGGTAGTTCCTTTTGCATAATATAATTAGTCCCAAATAAATTATTAAAAACAAACATAATAATAAAAATTGCATTTGCAAATTTAAAAGCTTTTGTCATATCATCAAACGTAATATTAATATCATATGCGTAATATACAAATATCACCCCTAATAAAAAGAAATGATGACTAAAAAATGAATGATAAAAAATAAAAGAATCAAACGATTCTAACAAATCTGGAAAAAGCATCGTCGGTATTGTTCCCATAAACACTAGAAAATAAATTATTTTGTATAAATTATTATTCTTAAATAAAACAGCATACATAAATAAATAATTGGCAATAAAACAAAAGTGAAACGGTAAATCTATTTTCCAGTCATAAACACCATAAACTATTTTTGGTAAATAATAAATAGTCATATTTAAAAACATTATTGAAATTATAGATAAAACTATTCTCCTTTTTGTTTTAAAATTAATATTATACAATTTATCTCTATTTTGATGCATTAAATATAATCCTATAATAGGTATTATAATCCATATATAGTGAGTTAGATTATAAAATACAAACGGATAATTATTATTTAAACCTAATAAAAAATTCTTCATTTTAAACATTAAAACGAAAGTGACAAATGTCTCCATCTTGCATAATATATTCTTTACCCTCTAGACGCATCTTACCTGCTTCTTGAACTTTTTTTTCATTTCCACATTCTTTTAAATCTTTATAACTCATAACTTCTGCTCGTATAAAACCTTTTTCAAAATCAGTATGAATTATTCCAGCACATGATTTCGCGTTCATTCCTTTTTTAAAAGTCCAAGCTTTAACTTCATCTTTACCAACAGTAAAATATGTTGCCAATCCAAGTAGTGAGTAAGCTTCTCTAGTTAACTTATCAAGTCCACTTTCTTTTATGCCTAAATCATCTAAAAACATCATTTTTTCTTCTTCATCTAAATCTACTAATTCCGATTCTATTTTTGCACATAAAACAACAACTTTAGCTTCTTCTTTTAGAGCATATTCTTCAACTTTTTTAACATAATCGTTTTTTGATAACAAAGTCTCTTCATCTACGTTAGCAACATATATAATTGGTTTATAACTAAGTAAACAAAAACTTTTGATTATTTTTTCTTCTTCATCAGTCATTTCTAGTTTTCTAACTGGTATATTTCTTTCTAAAGAAGCTTTAATTCTTTCTAATAGTTCTAATTCTATTATTGTTTCTTTATCTTTAGCTAATTTAGCTTTTTTACCTAAACGGCCTAAACGAGCATTAATAACTTCTAAATCTGCTATCATTAATTCAATGTCAACAATTTCTATATCCCTAATTGGATCAACATTTCCTTCAACATGAATAATATTTTTATCGTCAAAACATCTCACAACCTCACATATAGCATCAACTTCTCTAATGTGTGATAAAAACTTATTCCCAAGTCCTTCACCGTTAGATGCTCCTTTTACTAGTCCTGCTATATCAGTAAATTCAAAAGTAGCGGAGATTGTTTTATTTGGTTCATACATTTCTTCTAATTTTTTAACTCTTTCATCTGGCACGCAAACAACGCCAACATTAGGCTCGATTGTCGCAAAAGGATAATTTGCTGCCAAAATATTATTTTTAGTAATAGCATTAAATAAAGTTGACTTCCCAACATTTGGAAGTCCAACAATTCCAGCTGTTAATCCCATAATACACCTCTTCCATATCTAATAGTATATCATATTATTTGAAAAAAAGGCACAAATTTATGCCTTTACAAAACCGGATAAATACCAAATCCAATTGGTAGTCCAATAATATACCACATAGTAATTATTATTAGCCATATTGCTATCATTAGCATAATTACACGAAGCATTATTTTAAGTGTCCCAAAAACACTAATGCCTGATTCACTATTATTATTAACGTCCATCATTCCTATTAAAATCATGTAATAGATAAATAAAGGCGTTAATATATGTCCTACCCCATCTGCTACTCTATATATAAATTGAGTAAAATCAGGAGTAATGTTAGCTCTCATAAATAGTGGTACAATCAAAGGAGCCATTAAACTCCATTTCGTAATAGTTGATGGCATAATCAACGTCATAATTACCGTTAAAACAAATAAAACAATAATTAATAATATTCCTGAAAACTCCACTAAGCTTAATAATGATATCAATTTTGAAACTATTACTTCATCAATATTAGTCCAGCTAACGATGCTAACTAATTGTGAAAAGAAAAATAACAGAACTAAAAGATATCCATATTTACTAATACCACTTCCCAAATAACTAAAAAAATCACTTACATTTTTAAATATATCATTTGTTTTTCCATATACATAACTAACTACTAAAGAGATAATTAGTATAACATATATAAAACCTTGCGCAAAAGCGGCATCACTTGCAAAAAGTTTTGTTACATAGTACTTTCCGTCTCCAAGTAATAAACCTGATAGCGGAAGTCCTGGAATAATTAAATACCCTACTATTAATAGCATCACTATTATAGCTAATAAATAGTTTATATTTAAAAATTTTTGTTTAAAAGTTTCTTGTTCATTTTCTATTTGTTCATCTTGATCTGCTACTTCCTCTTTTTTATATTTAGGAATCTGTTTTATTAAATATTTTTCTATAAAGTAGGTTAGTAAGAAACAAATAGTAATACTAGATACCACTCTAATAATTGATGTAGAAATCAAATTAAAATGATAAGTAGCATCAACATCAATAATAGCCGCTTCTTCTGTTATTAGGCCTAAAGAATAATCTGTATAATTGTAAATAAAGCCGGCTCCTTGTCCAATTGTAATGGCTAGAAACACCGTTATTAAACCCAAAAGTGGATTCTTATTTAAACCTTTATAGATAGGTACTATAAGTGGTAACATAATTACATAACTATAATCCCCTAAGCATAATGATAAAAGTGATAATAAAATAGTTATAAAAGTAATTTTACGATTATTTAATTTTTTGAATGGTTTTATAATTAAACCTATAAAGCCACTTTTGTCTAACATACTAATACTTATGATTGACAACATAATCATAAAGAATGGCTCCAACTGACTTAAATTAGTAATGACTGAGCTAAAGATAAATTTAATACCATCTTTAGTTAAAATATTATTCACTGTTATAACAGAAGTCTCCAAACTATTACTAACAATACTTGTTTTTTCAGCATCAAAGTTAACAAGTGATAGAAATAAACTTATCATTATAATAATAAATGTCATCACCATTATGAAGGCAATAGGATCTAAAGAAAGATTACTTTTCTTTTTTTTTGTTTTCATGAGACCTCCTAATATTTTAAAACTTTTTTAAGTTTTTTATTGAATTCAATTCTATTTAACATAACTATTCTTTTACAATTACAACATTGTATTTTTATATCTGCTCCCGTTTTAACTATTTCCCACTCATTTGTTCCACAAGGATGACTTTTTTTCATTATTACAATGCTGCCCAGTTTATATTCTTTCATTTTACACTCCAATTATAATTTTATTTTTTCTTGAACAATTTGTTTAATCTTTCTTTCCACTTCAAAATTGCACAAAGGTTTGGTTTCCACAATAATGCGATATTCAATAGACGCTAATGTTATCTTGTTTATTCCTAAAAAATCAATTGGTTTAGCTATATTCTCTAAAGTTTTATTTAAATCTTTAATAATATCTTGTAGTTGCTTTTCAACTTTTTCAATATCAATACTTTTAGAAAAAGGTAAATCTACAATAGCCAAAGAATTGTTTGAACTATAATTAATTACCTCACTAATATTATGATTAGCTATCATTTTAACTTCTCCAGTCCAAGCCTTAATTTTAGTAGTTTTAAGACCCAAACTAATAACTTCACCCTTGAAGTCTCCAATCATTACAATATCACCAACTACATATTGATTATCAAAAATGATGGTAATTCCCGCTAGAAAATCTTTAATAATATCTTGTAAGGACAATCCTAAAGCTAACCCTACCACCCCTAAAGATGCTATTAAAGTTTTAGTATCTATTCCATATACATCTAATATCATTAGTACAACAACAATAAAAATGAAATATTTAACAATATTATCAATTAATCCTACAATTGTTTTGTTTTTTTTCTTATCTATTTTACTTATTTTAATGTACAAAGTTTTTTTAATTATTTTTCTAATAACGGAACTTAATATTAAACCACCGATAATAATGACCATGGGAGCAACTATTTCTTTAGTTAATATTTTATCTAACATTTTTTATTCTCCCATCTTAATAATATCTAGGATTCTGTTTAAATCAGCATAACTATTGAAAGTTATTTCTATTTTATTATTTCTTATTTTTATTTTAGCGTCTAGTTTTTCTCTTAATAGTTCCTCCGCATAATCATAATCACTATTTTCCTTGCGACGAACTATTTTATTTTTTTTACTTACTTCTTCTTTGGAAGTCATTTTTTCTAAAGTACGAACTGGTAAATTGCCGTTTATAATTTGTTCAGCCATTTTTTCGATTTCTTCATCACTGTCCATTTTACTTAAAAGACGGGCATGACTCATTGATATTTGTTTTTCACCAATCATATCTTTAATTTTACTAGGTAATCTTAACAGTCCAAGCATATTAGTTATATATGTTCTACTTTTACCAACTTTATTAGCTAATTGCTCTTGTGTAAGACCTAACTTAACTAACATTGCATTGTATGCTTCTGCTTCTTCAATAGCATTAAGATTTTCTCTTTGTAAATTTTCTAAAAGAGCAATTTCCATCATTTGCTCATCACTAAAGTTTCTAATAATAGCCGGTATTTTAGTTAATCCTGCTTTTTTTGAAGCTCGTGCTCTTCTTTCTCCAGCAATTATTTCATAACCTTTAATACTCTTTTTAATTATTATTGGTTGAAAAACACCATGTTCCTTTATAGAAAGCGCTAATTCATCTAGTGCCTTATCATCAAATACTTTGCGTGGTTGATAAGGATTAGCTCTTAGTTCATCAAGATTAATTTCAATAATCTCTTCGCTAGAAGCACTTTCATATATTTTTTCTTCAATACTATTTAAATCAATGTTTTCATTATTAAAAAGTTGTTCTAGCCCCATTCCTAAAGCTCTTTTTTTATTTTCCATTTCTCTCAATCACTTCCTTAGCTAAGTTTAAGTACGCTTCCGTACCTCTACTTTGTGGATCATATGCCAAAATTGGTTTTCCATGGCTTGGTGCCTCTGACAATCTAACTAATCGTGGAATTATTGTATCATATACACGTTCTTTAAAATAGCTTTTAATTTCTTCCACTACCTCAAGTCCTAAATTAGTTCTGCTATCCAGCATGGTAAGCAAAACCCCTTCAATATCTAGTGTAGGATTTAAGTTTTTTTGAGCAAGCATGATTGTATTTAAAAGTTGCATAATACCTTCTAAAGCAAAAAACTCACATTGTACTGGAATAATAACTGAATCACTAGCTGTTAAAGCATTAGTAGTTAATATTCCTAATGATGGTGGACAATCAACAATAACAAAATCAAACGTTTCCTTTACTTCATCTAAATATTTTTTAAGTTGTTTTCCTTTGTAGAAAGAAGGGTTAAGCTTACTTTTTTCAATTAATTCAATATCAATTCCAGCTAAGTTAATAGTAGCTGGCATAATATATAAATTTTTAAATTTAGTCTTTACTATAACCTTATCAACTGGTGCTTTATCGATTAATAAATCATATATACTATATTCGATATCGGCTTTATTAATACCGATTCCTGTTGTTGTATTACCTTGTGGGTCTAAATCAACTAATAATACTTTTTGTTTTAAAACGCCTAAAGACGCGGCTAAGTTAATACTAGATGTGGTTTTCCCTACCCCACCTTTTTGATTAACTAAAGATATTATTTTTCCCATAATTATATCACCATTTTCTAAACTGTTTGTCTTAATATATTTTACCATAAATGATTTAATAAATCTATCTTTTAAAACTAAATTATAGAGATGACATTAATAATTAAACAAAAATTAAATATAATAATAACGGGTGACATTATGAAAAAATATTTTTATTTTATTAGTATTACTTTATTGTTAGGTGTATTATCAGCATTATTTACTTCAAACAGTATGAATGTTTATAAAACTATTACAAAACCTTTTTTAAATCCTCCGTCTATTGTCTTTCCTATTGTTTGGAGTATTTTATATACTCTAATGGGTATTGGAATTGCCATGATTTTTTCAACAAATGATATAAGCAAAAAAAATGATAACAACAAAAAATCGGCACTATTAATTTATTTTATACAATTATTGTTTAATATTATATGGCCTGTTTTATTTTTTAATTTTCATTTATACTTTTTTTCATTTATTTGGATTATTTTATTATTAATTTTAATAGTTGTAATGATTGTAAAATTTTATCAAATCAATAAAACGGCTGCTTTTTTACAAATACCTTATCTAGTTTGGGTAATTTTTGCTAGTTATTTAAATCTGATGATTGCTATATTAAACTAAAAAATGACAACTTTAATTTCTTTTATAATTAGACTTAATTAAATTAAGAAAAAGCTATTATTTTTGTCAAAAATTGACAAAATAAGGTTCACGTTATATAATCAAATTATTGAGGTGAAATTGTGATTTTTTTAATTTTTTTATTAGGGATTAGTTCTTTTATTTTAATATTTATTAATAGTCTTATTTCTCTATTAATTGCCATTATAACAATTATTACTGTTAAAATATACAGGAAAAAGATCAACAAAAAATCAATACTAATTAGTATCGGCGAAGTTTTAGCTGGAACAATTGTCCTTTCCTTTATTATTGGTTTAATTTTAACACTATTACAATAAAAAAGTTGAAAATATTATTCTTCAACTTTTTTTATCTCTTCAA
This sequence comes from Bacilli bacterium, assembly GCA_028693965.1. Taxonomy (GTDB): domain Bacteria; phylum Bacillota_I; class Bacilli_A; order RF39; family UBA660; genus JAQUUG01. The sequence goes on along the minus strand of JAQUUG010000001.1, from coordinate 13,881 downwards.
TTATTTGTTCTTTAGTCATTTTAGTGTAACCCTTAATTTGCTTTTGTTTAGCTATTTCTTTTAATTCCGTCAAATTAATTTCTTCTAAATTAATTTCTGAAAGTTCGCTTGGCATTTTACCATTTTTTATCAAATAATCAATTTGCTCTTTAGTGATTGTTTCATGTTCTAATAAAGTATTAGCTATCAAATCAAGTAAATCACGATTTTCACTAATAAGCTTTTTAGCTAATTCATATTGCTGTAAAATAATTTTTCGTACCTCTTCATCAATTTGAAAAGCCACTTGACTAGAAAAATTACGACTCTTATTATAATCACGTCCTAAAAAGACACTTGATTCTTGATGTTCTAACTGAACAGGTCCTAAACTACTCATTCCATATTCAGTTACCATTGCTCTTGCTATTTTAGTGGCTTGTTCAAAGTCATTATGAGCACCTGTTGTTATTTCTTCAAAAACTAATTCTTCTGAAACACGTCCACCTAATAAACCAGTGATTGTTTCTAATAACTCTTTTTTAGTTGATAAGAAAGTTTCTTCTTTAGGAAGCATTAAATTATAACCACCAGCAGCTCCTCGCGGTATAATAGTTATTTTTTGAACTTCATTAGCCCCATCTAACTTAATGCCAAGAACCGCATGACCAGCTTCATGATAAGCAACAACTTTTTTCTCATGATCAGTATATTTTTTAGAAACCTTTGCAGGTCCCATTAACACTCTATCATGAGCTTCATCTACTTCAGACATTGTTATAACATCTTTATTTCTTCTAACTGCTAATAAAGCTGATTCATTTAATAGATTTTCTAAGTCTGCTCCACTAAATCCCACTGTTCTTTTAGCAATGTTACTTAATTTAACACCTTTAGCAAAAGTTTTTCCTTTCGCATGTACTTCTAATATTTCCTCACGGCCTTTGATATCAGGTAAATTAACAGTAACTTGCCTATCAAAACGGCCAGGTCTTAGTAAAGCCGGGTCTAAAACATCAGGTCGGTTCGTAGCTGCTATAATAATAATTCCTTCATTAGCACCAAAGCCATCCATTTCTGTTAATAATTGATTTAGTGTTTGTTCACGTTCATCATGACCACCACCTAAACCTGCTCCTCTTTGTCTACCAACAGCATCTATTTCATCTATAAAGATTAAACAAGGAGCATTATGTTTAGCTTGCTTGAACATATCACGCACACGGCTAGCTCCAACTCCAACAAACAATTCCACAAAATCAGAACCACTTATATAATAAAATGGTACATTTGCTTCTCCGGCAACAGCTCTTGCTAATAAAGTTTTACCTGTTCCTGGAGGACCAACTAATAATACACCTTTCGGTATTCTAGCGCCTAATCGTTGAAATTTTTTTGGATTTTTTAAAAAGTCAATTAACTCTTTCACTTCTTCTTTTTCTTCTGCTAGACCTGCTACATCTTTGAAAGTAACTTTGTTGCTATCTTGATTTAGACGGGCTCTACTTTTGCCAAAATCCATTGATTTATTTGCTGAACCAATTTGTCTAGTGATAAAGTAAAAAGCTCCCCCTACTAAAATAATCATTGGTAAAACATTAACTAAAAATAGTAGTAACGTACTAGAATCAGGATCAGCAACAGTAATAATAGATGTATTCGCATCTGTTTCAATATTAAGTATTTTATCAATTGCTTCATCTGACATAGGTACTTTTAAATAAAAACTTTCACTATCATTGTATGAAAACAAAGTTCCTTTTATTTCATAAATGCTTGCTCTGCTTCTTGGGACGATAACGATTTCTTTAACATCTCCATTTTCAGCGTAAGTCATAAACTCATCATATGATAAATCATAAACCTTATTATTAGAACCATAGTAAAAGTAAAGAACTGTCACCATTACTAAAGCCAGTAAAAAATAAGGCATTATATTCTTTTTAAGATTTTTTTTATTCATGTAATTCTCCTTCCTTAATAATACTTTAATATTATATCATAACTATTTGTATTTTGTTTATCAAACTTTGATTTTTTCAAACCTGGTACCCATACTACTTTGTTCTCTGAATCAACCACAATGGGCCATAAATTTCTATCCTGCATTGGTATTTTACTATCTATAAAAATATCACTAATCTTTTTTTTACCTAGCATTCCTTTTACTACCATCTTGTCACCAATTTGACGATTACGAACACGAAGTGGTAAAACAATATCACTTGATAATAAATATGTTGTGTTATTACTAGTATCTTTTGATTTATCAATAACTTCTATGTTTTTACCATTTGGTAAGTTTAAATAACTAATGATTTCAATTTCGTAATCTTGTTTGTCTATTTCACCAATTTCAAACAATAAGTTATTATAATTTTTAATAAATTTAACATTGTTAGGTAAATAAATAAAACTGTTAGCTTTACTAGAATATATCAAATCATATATTAATTTAGCGTGATGATCAGTAATAAGCATTAGGTCATCTTGATAAATATATTCTAGTAAGAAGTAAATTATTTTCATTTGAATAACTTTTTCTTCTTTTATAAATAATTCTATATTAATAACATTATCAGGACATACTTTTTTCATTACTTTTTGAACTTGTTTATCAATATAATTATTATATTCTAATAAAGTTTCACTAAATTTTAAAAATTTTAAGTGAACATTTTTTTCTTCTTCTTTAAGATGAGGGACTATATATTTACGAAAACGATTTCTCGTATAAACATCTTTACTATTTGATGAATCAATCGCATACTTAATTTTATTTTGTTTATTGTACTCTATTATTTCTTTTTTAGTTAGTTTAATAAAAGGTCTTATGATCTTATAATCATCACAAATAATTTCTTTGGAAAAGCCACTATAACCTCTTAAAGTAGACCCTCTTACAAGACGCATTAATATTGTTTCAACTAAATCATCCCCATGATGCGCTGTAAAAAGAATTTTAGCGTGATATTTTTTAATTAAACTATGAAAATAATTATATCTAATGCTTCTAGCTTCATTATGAAAATTATCATCACCATATTCCTTAATAACCATACTTTCAAAAACTATATTATTTTTATTACAAAAATCTTTTACTAATTTTTCATCAGCATCTTGTCCCTCTCTTCCCGAATTATGATTAACATGCCCACATATAATTTGAATATCCAAAGCTTTTTTAATTCTAAGCATCATATGAAGTAAAGCCATGGAATCAGGGCCTCCAGAAACACCTAGAACAACACTATCTCCATAATTAATATTTGCTTCATTTAATAAATAATTATAAACGTTATCCATTATATACCTCCTTATTATTTACCATTCTATTTCTTTAATTCCTTCTTTTTTTAAATATTCATTAGTCTTAGAAAAAGGTTTACTGCCAAAAAAACCACGATTTGCTGAAAGAGGAGATGGATGAACACTTTCTATTATATAATGATGTTTTTTAATAATGTCTTTTTTACTTCTTGCATAATTACCCCAAAGGATAAAAACAATAGGCTTTTCACGATCACTAAGTTTTTTTATAATAGCGTCAGTAAATATTTCCCAGCCTTTGCCACGATGAGATAAGGGCTTGTCTTTTTCAACTGTTAAAACCGCATTTAATAAAAGAACTCCTTGTAAAGCCCAATCTGATAAATCATTTTCTTCACGTTTTATGCCTAAATCATTTTCTAATTCTTTAAAAATATTGGTTAAAGAGGGAGGCCTTTTAACTCCCTTGCAAACAGAAAAAGAAAGGCCATGTGCTTCATTTAAACCATGATAAGGATCTTGACCTAAAATAACTACTTTAACATCATCATAATCTGTTTTATTTAAAGCATTAAAAATATTATTATAATTTGGATAAACAGTAGTTTCTTTATATTTTGTTTTAATAAAATCAGCTAAAGAAATAAAATAAGCTTTTTTAAATTCATCAGCTAATAAATTATTCCAATTATTTTCTATCATTTTTATCACCTAACTTATAAAATTAGCTATTTGGACAAACTCATCTAATGTAATTTGTTCGGCTCTTACATTTAAATCATGATTATATTTTTTTAAAATAACCTCTATTTTATCTAAAGGATAATCTTTTAAATTGTTTTTTATAGTTTTTCTTTTCTGTTTAAAACTATCACGAACTAACTTAAAAAAAAGATCATCATTTTTTAAAAGTAGTTGATTATTTTTCTTAACAAACTCAACAACAATGCTATCGACATTTGGTTTGGGAACAAAAACATTTTTACTAACATCCATTATTTTTTTTATATCAAAATAATAATTCAAATAAACGGTTAATGAACTATAATCTTTAGTACCTATTTTAGCTTTAAAACGATCTCCAACTTCTTTTTGAACCATTACCACAATCTTATCAACAGCTATATCTTCTTCTATTAATTTAAGAATGATTGGAGTTGTGATATAGTAGGGTAAATTAGCTACAACATATAACTTACTATATTCATAGTTTTTTAAAGTTTCTTTAAGATTGGTTCTTAAAAAATCAGTATAAATGATATCAATATTATCATAGCCACTTAATTGCTCATTTAATATTTCCTTTAACGTTTCGTCTATCTCATAAGCTATAACTCTTTTAGCTTGATATCCTAAAGCAGCAGTTAATGAACCCGCTCCTGGGCCTATTTCAATAACTAATGTTTCTTTGTCAATATCCGTTTTATTAACTATACTTTGAATAATATTATCATCAATAATAAAATTTTGTCCAAATTTTTTTTTGAATTTAAATTCATAATTATCAACTAATTTTAGAACTTTTTTAGGAACATTTTCCACGTCATCACTTCCTAGTTTTAATTATACAAGATTTAGATAGCTTTGACAATGTAATTTTTTTGAAAACTACCTTATTTGATAATATTAAAAGACGAAGATTTACCATCCCCATCTTTGTACTTCATATAAAATATTAGAACTAGTAGCACTGCGAACTTCTGAATCGTTTTCCGAAGAAAAGGCAACATCAACTAATACCGTATTATATTCACGCCAAGCTGTACGCATCGCACTTCCAGTATCCATAACAATACCATAAAAATCACCTAAATTAGTACTATTTACTTTAATAATAGTTCCACAAGGAAAAAGAGTTAAATCAGCAGCTAAAATACGAACCATGCCATATTCTTCATCATTATAATAAATACCATCACTTATTAAACTATATCTTGCTTTACTCTCGGTGAGGCAAGATACTGTCCCTGTTGTACTACATCCATAACAATCTGGTCCATAACCAGTCATTTTCCCAATATAGTCACCATAAGCACCAGTTCCTACCACAACTTCTTCATTAACGACTTCTTTTAAAACTTCCACTACGTTACCATTATTATCTTTATAAACAATACCTTCTTCACCATCTACTAAAATTTTAGTACGATTATAAGGCATTTTACTATCATAAGTTGTTAAAGTTTCATATTCAACAACCTCATTAATAATACTATTTTTTTTAGATTCACTATCATTATTGATGATTAATTGCTCAGCGCCAATAGCTATATTACTCATAATTGATGATATGAAAACCACAAAGACACTTAACCATTTACCAACTAATTGTAGTAAATATATATTCATTAAAATTCACCTCAAAATAATTTTTTAACAAGTAAATTTTACCATATTTATAATTTTAAGTCAAATTGCTTTAGAGCTGCTTTAGTTGTTATGAAGATTACCTCTTCTTTACTTATGTTTCTTATTTGTGCTATTTTTTCAGCAATATAAATAACATTATCAGGTTTGTTTTGATGTCCTCTAAAAGGAACAGGTGTTAAAAAAGGACTATCTGTTTCTAGTATTATATTATGCAAATCAACATTTTTTATTATTTTTAATAGTTTATCATTATTTTTAAAAGTTATGATTCCCCCGACTCCTAATTTACAACCTAAATTTATATAATTCAAAGCTTCTTCTAAATTACCACTAAAAGCATGCATATTTATTTTTAAACTAGAATGATTTTTCAAAATATCATAGGTATCATCTAAAGCATCGCGACTATGAATAACAACCATTTTATCATGTTTTTCTGCTAACTGTAATTGTTTAATAAAAAAATCTTTTTGTCTTTCTTTATTACTAACTGTATAATGATAATCCAAACCTATTTCACCAATTCCTACCACTTTAGGATGTTTCAAATAAACTTCCAATTTTTCTAAATCTTCTGATACTGCATTATCTATTTCTTCAGGATGAATACCGACAGTACCATAAATATTAGGATACTTATTTATTAAATATATTACCTCTTTTGCATTATTTAAATTAGTTGCACTTACAATAGCTATATTATTTCCTAAATCTTTAATAACTTCATCTATATTAATATAATATTCATTAAACAAATGGCAGTGTGTGTCTATAAACATTTTTTCACTTCCTTTAATCTATTTTTTTGTATATAAAAATTATATCACTAATGATATAATTTTCTATCCCCTTATTTTAATATAAAGGTATTTAACAAAGAAAATAATAACTATTAATAAATATATTAAATCCTCTTTATTAAAATCCAATATCACACTTCGTAATAATAACAAACTAACGGCGGAAAAACATAAAATCACAATTCGGAAATTTTGTTTTTGTCCAGTAGCCATATCTCTCCTTCTTTATTACATAATAAATATATCATTAACTATTAGCAATTACAAACGTTTTTTGAAAAAAAGATATGACATTTTACAACATTTTACACATTTTGATAGTTTTTTGTCAAATTACTGTTGAAAATTAATTTTGCTTAACATTTCATCTTTATCTAATCGCATAAATAAAGGAGTAGGTTCATTAATTTTAATATCATAATCTAAACCATTAAAGGTCTTAAGTGATTCATAAGTTCTATTTTGCGTATTTAATTGTTCAAATATTTTAGTAGCAGTATCTGGTAAAAAAGCTTGTAATAAAACGCTGCCTTGTCTGATTGCTTCTAGCAAGTTATATAAAACAGTAGCAAGGCGCTCTTTTTTTAAAGGATCTTTTGCTAAAGTCCAAGGCATAGTTTCATCAATATACTTATTAGCTCTATTAAAAATAGCAAATATTTCATCTAAAGCATCAGCCACCCTTAATTCATTCATTTTAATTTCTACTTTTTCTTTAGAAGCTAAAACCAAATTAATTAATTCATCATCAATACTTTCTTTATCAGTGGGTTCCAAAACAAAGCCATCAAAATACTTATTAACCATACTAATAGTTCTATTAACTAAATTACCTAAATTATTAGCTAAATCAGAATTAATACGTTCTATTAAAAGTTCATGTGTAAAAATGCCATCACTAGCAAAAGGTATTTCATGTAATAAGTAGTAACGAACAGCATCAACTCCAAATAATTTTACTAAATCATCAGCATAAACAATATTACCTTTAGATTTGCTCATCTTATCTTGACCCAGCAATAACCAAGGATGCCCAAATATTTTTTTAGGTAAAGGCAAATCCAAGGCTTTAAGCATAATTGGCCAATATATAGCATGAAATCTTAAAATATCTTTTCCTATTAAATGAACATCCGCTGGCCAAAAATTTAAAAATTCTTCTGAGCTATCACCTTCCGGATTATATCCTAAGAAAGTTATATAATTACTAAGGGCATCTATCCAGACATAAACGATATGTTTTTCATCAAAATTAACAGGCACGCCCCACTTAAATGATGTTCTAGATACACAAAGATCTTGTAAGCCAGTCTTTAAAAAGTTATTCATTATTTCATTTTTACGACTTTCAGGCTCAATAAAAGTTGGATTATCATTGATGTATTCTATTAACCACTTTTCATACTTACTAAGTTTGAAAAAATAAGCTTCTTCTTTTTCTGCATGTACATCACGTCCACAATCAGGACATTTACCATCGACTAATTGTGATTCTGTCCAAAATGATTCACAAGGAGTACAATATAAACCTTCATAATATCCTTTATATATGTCACCTTGTTTATATAATTTTTCAAATATTTTGCTTACCGTTTCCTTATGATGAACGTTTGTTGTTCTAACAAAACGATCATAACTTGTATTCATAATATCCCAAATTCTTCTTATTTCAAGTGCGACTTCATCAACATATTCCTGAGGATTCATTCCTTTTTCTAGGGCCTTACCTTCAATCTTTTGGCCATGTTCATCAGTCCCTGTTTGAAAATAAACTTCATAACCAGTTAGTCTTTTATAACGAGCAATAGCGTCTGCCAATACTATTTCATAAGTATTACCAATATGAGGTTTACTTGAAGCATAAGCAATAGCCGTTGAAATATAATATTTTTCTTTCATTTTTTTCATCTCCTTAATTAGTACTTCCTATTCCACTTAAACGAATAATATTATTAGTATCATTATCACAAGTTAAATAATTTATAAAAATTCCCTGTATTAATCTATCTCCTTTAGTAAAAGAAACTACATTTTTTCCCTCATTTTGAATAGAAAACCAAATATGTCCTTCATTATTCTTATTATTAAAATAATCGCCATCTATAATTCCTACTTGATTAGTCATTCGTATATTATATTTAAAACCTACACTACTTCTAACATACAAAGTCAGTACTTCACCTAACTGCATATTAGCCTTTATTCCCGTTGGAATTTTTTTTATTTCACCAGGTTTTATTGTGAAAGATTCTAAAACCCAAAAATCATAGCCTGCACTATTTTTAGTTCCTCTTTTTGGTAAACTATATTCATCATATAATTTATTATCACTACTAATATCTGTTTTAAATTGATTGTAACTTATCTTTTCAAAATACCTTTTCATTTTGCTCCTTAAAATAATAAAATCACATCATGTACTAAGATGTGATTATTTATATCAATATGTGTCGTTATCACACAAAACAACAATACATATTGATTATAACATATTTATTATTAGTCTTCAAGATATTTACCTAAAAATTGCGCACCTATCTTAATAATTTTTTCATCAAGTTCTGTTAATGCTTCTTTAGATGTTGTTATTATCATTCCCACAACATCACCACTTGCGATAATAGGCATTAATATGTAAGTGCCACACTCTTTTTTATCTATAACTATTTGATATTCTTTTTGATATTTTTCTAAAATGTTATCTCTTCTATTAATAGCTTTTTCTATAAAAGGACTTATTTCTTTACTTAAATAATCTTTTTTATTTTCACCTGCATAAGCAATTATATTACTATTGTCAGTAATTATAATATTTGCTTTTAAAAAGCTGTATAGCGTATCAGCTAAAAGTTGCGCAAAATCAGCAATATTATTTATAATTGAAAATTTTTTTAAAATAATATTATTATTTTCATCAATATATATATCCATATTATCATTATTTTTTATTCTAAGAATTTTTCTTATTTCTTTAGGTATCACTATTCGACCAAGTTCATCTATTCTTCGTACAACGCCAGTTGCTTTCATAAAAACCTCACTTTCTAATAAATATTTTGTAGATTTATACTCATTTTATACGGTCTATTGTAGATTTTTATTATTAAAATTAATAATTTACTTATTTTTTAATACATGATATAATGTTAAAACATTAGAAAGAGGGATACTTTATGGATAAAACTTTTATTTTTGGTCATAAGAAACCAGATACTGATAGTGTTACTTCTGCAATTAATTTATCTTACTTAAAAAATAAATTAGGATATAATACTGTTCCTGTTGTTCTTGGAGAAATCAATAATGAAACAAAATTTGTTTTGGATTATTTTAAAGTAAAAGTGCCACATTATTTAAATGATGTCAAATTGCAAATAAAAGATATTAATTTTCAAAAAGATTATTTTATTAACAAAAAGGAATCAATTTATAATGGTTATCTATATATGAATAAAAATATTATTAGTACATTGCCAATTGTTGATGATAACAAAAAATTTGTTGGCATGGTTTCAATGAAAGATATAGCTAAAGACCAAGTTTCTGGAAACATGTATAATCTTGACACCTCTTACCAAAATATTATTGACACTTTAAACGGTAATCAAATTTTAAAATATGATGATGAAATAAAAGGACATATGATTGTAGCATCCTTTAAAAGTACTACTTTTATTGAAAATATAAAAATTACTAAAGATACTATTTTAATTGTTGGTGATCGTCATAGTATTATTGAATACGCTGCTAGTGAGGGAGCAAAATTAATTATAATTACTGGCGGGCGTGATATTAAAGATGATCATTTACAATTAGCCAAGAATAATCATGTTAATATTATAAAAACTTCATATGACACTTTTAAGGTTTCTAAAATAATTAATTTATGTAATTATATATTTAGTATTGCCATTAAAAATGATATTATTTGTTTTAATGAAAATGAAGATATTAATGATTTTATTAGTATTTCTAATAAATATAAATATAGTAGTTATCCAATCATAAATAAAAAAGAAGAATGCTTAGGTATCTTAAGAGTTTCTGATATTGTTAATAAAAAAAGAAAAAAAGTTATTTTAGTTGATCATAACGAGTATGAACAAAGTGTTGATGGATTAGATGAAGCAGAAATTGTTGAAATTGTTGACCATCATAAAATTGGGTCTATTTCTACTTCACTACCAATTAGTTTTAGAAATATGCCAGTAGGTAGTACCAATACTATCATTTATAATATATATAGAGAAAATAATATTGATATTCCTTATGAAACAGCTGGATTAATGCTTTCAGGAATTATTTCCGATACTTTGCTTCTAACTTCTCCTACTACTACAAATATTGATAAAGCTGTTGTCGATGATTTAATTAATATTTTAAATATTGATTACATTGATTATGGTAAAGAAATGTTTAAAGCTGGATCTTCTTTAAAAGGAAAAACTAAAGAACAAATAATGTATGGTGATTTTAAAAACTTTACCATTGATAATAAAAAAGTTGGTGTTGGTCAAATTAATTCAATGAATATTAATGAAATATTAGATGAAAAAAACGATTACGTTAAATTGATTAATGATATTGCTAAGCAAAACGATTATTATGTTTTTACTTTCTTTATTACTGATATTTTAGATGGGGGTTCATATATTTTATTTAATGATAATAGTAAAGATATATTAGATAATGGATTTGATGTTTCAAATATATATCAAGGTTATTACTTAAAAGGATTAGTTTCTAGAAAAAAACAATTTATTCCTGCTATTATGAGAGCAATGGAAAAAAGATAGTGTATTTTAAACGCTATCTTTTTAATTATTCTATAGTTAAGACTTGACGAAAGGAAATAGCGCTACTTGTACTTCCATAACTATTAACAAATGTAAAAACGCCGGCATCAGCACCGTAAGTATAACTTCCACCACGTATAAACCAGGGATATAATGTTGAGGTAAAATGTCCCAAATTGTGATACCAACTGCTCACATATCTAGTACTACCATCAGTTGAAATGGTACTTTTACCGAAATTAGTAAGTTCCTTAGTAGCATCACCTAGTTTTCCTCTCTGATATTGTAATCCTGATGTTCCATATTCATATAAATCATAATATTTGCTTTCAGGAAAATTTATTCCTGTTGTTAAACTACCACTACCATCTCCATATAATCCGATAAAGCCTGAATTATAAGAACTATTTCGTCCCGATAATGGTGTTTCTGTATTTGTTGAATCTTCCATTAGTGCCATAACGTATTCTGTAGTTCCACCTGCCATATCATATATGCCGGTAATATTTCCAGTAGTAGAAGCAAGTATTCCCGTTTCTGTGTTATATGCGTTTTCACAACCACTATATCCTGTTGTTTGATATCCTGTCGTGGGTTTACTTGATGCAGCGCATCCCGTTGTATATGTATTGCTATTATTATATCTAATTTCCACATTTATTCCGTATTTGCTATGAGATAAGTAAGCTACTGCTCCCCATTCCATGTTCTTCATCATATGGGTATCTACTTTGCTTGATACTAATCCGTATATGTTTCCAGCTGTCTCTATATTTCTGCTTAAAGTAAACATGGTACTGACATTTAAATTTCTAAGAGATGTGGCGTTAGGTAATATTGTTACTTTCTCAGTTGTTCCCGTTGTTTCAAACTTACCAACCCAAATACCATTTAGTTCTTGAGTTCCAAAAGTAAAGGCTGGATGAGTTAACCACTGACTTGTCTCATTGCCTTCTGACTTAGCCGTATTGTTGCTTTCAAAGACTATTTCAATTGTTTGTTCACTACTTTCTGGTTCACCAGAATAATTTATTGTATAATTACTTCCATCATTCCATATTTTATATTTATATCTTGGTATCCAGACATAGTAACTTAGAATATCATCTTTTGCAATTATTGTTCCTGCTTCTGCACTTTCATAGGTACTTCTATTTGTCTCATTTACTAAGATGGCATTTGCCCACTCTTTATCTTCATAATCATACCACTTATTTTCAGTGTCAGCTTTTTTAACTGTCCCATCACTTTCGATAATAACAGCTATCATGCCTTCACTAAGTTCTGGATCAGTTCCATTTAAAACGGTTTCAGCGTAACCTGGCATAGTGCAGTTTTCTTCATCCATTTTGGTAGTTGTTACTTTACTTGCCGCATAACTTTTAGTTGTGCAGTAACCTTTACTATAAAAAGCTATGGCGACATTCCCATCTTCATTTATTAACATTCTACCATTACTTGGATTACTTCCTTTATAATTTATTTCCACATTACCTGCTACTATAGTTCTTTCCCCATCAGTGTAACTATATTCGGTTAATTCTGAAGTTGTATCACTTATCAAACTAGCAGCATATCCTTGCTCAGCTGCATTTATTATTGCATAACTACTATCCTCAAAAGCTCCTATTTGTGCTTCATTTATAATATTCATAATTAATGGTGTGGCAATTAAAGCGATAATAGCTAAAATAACAATAACTGCTAATAGTTCAATTAATGTAAAACCATTTTTCATACAAATACTTCCCTCCTATTTATCTAGTCTGATTATACAAAAAAATAGCGCTTTATGTCAAGCACTATTTCCTATCTTGTTTGTTTAATTTATATTAAAACATAAGCTTTTTTAAGTGTTTCAATAAAATCTACTAAATAATAAATAAAATGCTTATCTAATTTTATAATATCTAAAGTGATAATTAAATCATTATTTTTCATAGCAAATCTAAACATTCTTGAAATATTATTAACACTTACAAATAATTCTTGTACTTTTATTTTTTGTAAAATTGATTTATTTAAAGTTATTTCTATTGAATTTTTACCTTGTTTAATCTTATTTATACCTATTTTTTTTGCTTCACTTTCAAACAGTTCTTCATACATATAAATTATAATTGCTTCACTTAATTTACCAAAACGATTTTCAAGTTCTTCTTTTACTGTTAATAAATCATCTTTATTATTAATTAAATTTATTTTATTATGAATATCAATTTTAATTTCTTCATCACTAACATAACTATCTTCTATATTAGTAGAAACTTCAATTAATGGTGTTTCTGCAATATTATTAATAACTTTTTCCCCTTTTCTTATATCTATTTCACTATTAAGCATACTTAAAAAAAGTTCTATCCCAACACTATCTATAAACCCAGCCTGCTCTTTGCCTAAAATATCACCAGCCCCTCGCAATGATAAATCACGCATAGCAATAGCAAAACCGCTACCTAATTTAGTAAAATCTTTTATTACTTTGAGTCTCTTTGTTGCAATTTCTGATAATATTTTTCTTTTATTATACATTAAATAGCAATAAGCTATTTTATTACTTCTACCAACTCTTCCTCTTATTTGATATAGCTGTGATAACCCAAAATGATCAGCATCCAAAATAATTAAAGTATTGACATTAGGAATATCAATTCCTGTTTCAATAA
>JAQUUG010000041.1 GCA_028693965.1 Bacilli bacterium | reverse complement strand
CAATAATTTGTTCATCTTTTTTATACATATCTACTTTTGGTTCAAAAACGGTTTCAATTTGAGTTATTTGATAATTTTGATTATTAATGTGAAGTTTAAAAGCGTGTTTGTTTTCCTTTAAAATAGTTAGTAGTATTTTCAATGCTTCATCTGATAACAAAAATAAATTTGTATTATATAGTGGTTCCTTATTATAATTATATGTCTTAGGTAAAATCATTGAAAGGACATCAAGAATTTGCTTATCATTTTCTTTAAAATAGTGTATACTTGCATCATAAACATAGTCATTCCCAAAAACCACTGTCCCATTTTTTGAATGATAAGCCTCCATAAATTCATTAATTTTACGACGTAACAAATATTCTTTAGTCTGCCCAATCTTAATATCAAGATAAACTTTTTCATCACTAAGATTTAAAACAAGACTAATATGACTTAATTGTTTTGGATGATTATTTTGCTTAAGTACTTCTACTAAATCATTAGCATTTTTACTAGTTTTAATTTGAAAATAATTCAAAATTTGATGAAATTTTAAAGAAACTATGTAATAACTAAACAATAAATGATTACAATCTTTTAAATCACAAATTAGACAATCACTTGGTAAAACATCAGCATCTTTATTAAATGAAATACTGGTATTAATCATTTGTTTTCCATTCATTGCAACATAAACTTTAGCAGTGAATATATCATTTTCTTTATCATAAACGACTTTTAAATCAATCCCTTGTCTTGCATAAAAATCAAAATCATATTTTTTATCTTGTAACAATTTTTTTAAATTATCGATTTTCTTTAAATTCATGTGACTCACCCACTTTTATCATTATAGCATAGTTTATATTGCTTTTTTGTAATTTATTAACAGTAGTAAAGAAAGTAGTAATTTATATATATTTAAATAGTATTATTTTATTTTAAATTTATAATAATTACATAAAAAAACTTAGAAATACTAAGCTTTTTTTAAATATTTATCTATTTTTTTAAAATCTGGTTCATCATTTAAATTAGTTCTATTTAATTCATCTATTAGTTTTTTTTGTTCTTTACTTAACTTGCTAGGGATAATTACTTTTGCTATAACATACATATCACCTTTACGGCCATCTTGAACATCAACTACACCTTTGCCTTTTAAACGGTATTTATCACCCGTTTGTGTTCCAGCATCAATAGATAATTTAACACTACCTTCAATCGTTGGTATTTCTTTTTTTATTCCTAAAATAGCCTCGGTAATTGTTAATGGTAGTTCTAAGTATATATCATTGTCTTCTCTTTCAAAGATAGGATGTTTTTTAACTGTAAATTCTAAATAAATATCCCCGTTTGGTCCACCATTTGTTCCAGCTTCTCCTTTTCCTGCCAATCTTAACTGATTTCCGGTATCAACACCAGCTGGCACCTTAACTTCCAAATCTTTGTTTCTTTTAATTTTGCCTTTACCATGACAACTTGAACAAGTTCTATCATATGTCTTTCCTTTTCCATTACAACTTGGACAAGTTGTTTTAGTCATAAATGATCCTAAAATAGTTCTTTGCTCTGTGGTAATAGAACCACTGCCATGACAATCAGGACAAGTTTTTTCACCAAAACCACCTTTGCCATGACATTCTTCACATTCTTCCATAACATCAATATTGATCATTTTTTTAGTGCCAAAAACAGCCTCTTCAAAAGTTAATTCCATTCTCATTAAAGAATCTCTTCCTTTAGAACGGCCACTTCCCTTGCTTGTTCTACCACCACCAAAGAAATCACCAAAACCACTATTTCCAAAAATATCACCAAAGATATCTGAAAAATCAAATCCTGAAAAATCATATCCTCCAGCATTTCCGCCAGCCCCACCACTGAAAGCAGCGTGACCAAATTGATCATATTGTTTTCTTTTACTTTCATCACTAAGTACAGCATATGCCTCTTGTGCTTCTTTAAACTTTTCAGCAGCATTTTCTTCTTTAGAAACATCAGGATGATATTTTTTAGCTAGCTTACGAAATGCACTCTTAATTTCATCTTGACTAGCGCTTTTACTAACTCCTAGAACCTCATAATAATCTTTTTTATTCATCTACTTCTCACCTCACTTTTACATTAAAGCATCTAGATTATCTAGTAATTCTTCATAATAATCTATCGCCCTTTGGTATACATCTTCTTTTGTTATATCAACACCTAATTTTTTAATTAAATTAACTACTGAATCATCTTTACCAAAATGTAGAAAATCAATATACCTTTTCTTTATTTCTTCATTTCCAGATACTATTTCTTTACCAACATAACAAGCAACCGATACTGAAACAGCATACTTATATAAATAAAATGGAATAAAATAATGTGATCTTGACATCCATAAATATCCCATGTATTTATTTTGTTTAATAATGTCACCATAATATTTATTGTTCAAGCTAATTGTTATATCATTTAAATCATCTGGTGTTAATGTTTCACCATTACTCATTTTTTCATAAACTATATTTTCAAGTTCACCTTCTAAACAAGCGCCAAATAAATTATTATGAATTGTATCAATTAATTTGTGTAAAACTACTTTTTTGATTTCATTATCATTACTATTCTTTAATATATAATTAGAAAATAGTATTTCATTTGTCAAAGATGTTATCTCACCCATTATTAAATCAGTAAAATAATTATTTATATAATTGTTTTCCAATCGAAAACAACCATTTACTGCATGACCTAATTCATGTACAATTGTTGAAACATCTTCGATTCTTCCTTGATAATTAACCAATACTACAGGTGTATCTCCATAATTAGAAAGACAATATGCTCCTGCTATTTTACCTTTATAACTGCAAAAATCAATCCATTTTTCATCAAATGCTTTAGCAATTATCAAGCTATATTCAGTCCCTAAAATGGATAATGCTTCTTTTATCATTTTTGTTGCTTCTTCTATAGTATAGGTTTTATCAATATTAAATGGGCTTGCCATTTTATCATAATGTTCTAAAGTATTTATATTTAAATGTTTCTTTAGACTGTTATAATATTTTCTAAAACCATCTATTCTTTGACTAGCAACTTTATTTAGCGTTTGATTAACTTCATATGGAATATCTGATGATTGAAATATCATGTCAATAGCATTATCATAATTATGAAGTTTAGCTATTTTATCTACATAATTCATATAATTAATTAAATTAGCGCCAATTGTTTTTTGAAATTGAGCTCGAGCCTTATATGACTTAAAATATGTATTTTTTCTAACCTTACGTTCAGAATTTTTTAAATAATTTCTCATATTATTAGGAATCAATTGAATACGATATCCATTATCATCAACTATAGTTCCATAATTAATTTCAGAATTTAATAATGTACTGTTAATAGTCGCTAAATTATTATATCCAGTAGAAAGAGTACTTATAATTCTTTCTTCATCAGAATTTAATATGTGTACTTTCTTTCTCAATAATTTTTTTAAATAGTAACTATATTTTTCTAAAGGTTTATAAGAACGTAAATATTCTTCAATAGTTTTTTCATCCGCTTTTAATATTTCAGGTTCAACAAAAGAAGTTGAGACTGCAAAATCAGATTCTATTTTATTACCTAAATTATTCAAACGAATAGAATCATTATTATTTAAATCTTCATCAAGTACTAGCATTGCATAAGCCGTTAATTTGATAACATCATTTTGAATATCATAATAATTATTCAAAACTTCACATAAACTTTCACGGCTTTTAGTTACTGATGCTTTATAAATTTCAAAAGCTTTAA
Source organism: Bacilli bacterium (assembly GCA_028693965.1). Lineage (GTDB taxonomy): Bacteria > Bacillota_I > Bacilli_A > RF39 > UBA660 > JAQUUG01. Next base: position 6,376 of record JAQUUG010000041.1, on the reverse strand, counting down.
TTTTAGACATCGTTTTTTCAAATAATTGGTGCCATTGTTTTTCATTTCTAAATCTTTTAGTCAAATCCCATTTATATTTACTTGGTACATCACTTCTGCTTTTATAGTTCATTTATTCTCCTTATATAGAAGCAAAGTTCTAGTCTCCTAGAACTTAATCAAACATTTACTTTTCTTCAAATTCTGCATCTTTTACATCTGATTTTTTATCTTCTTTAGTTTCTTCTTTTGGAGCCTCTTCACTAGATGTTTTGGCAGCTTCTTCATATACTTTAGTTGCAAGAGCCATTGATGTTTCGTTCAATTTTTCTTTCTTAGTTTTAATATCATCTAAGTTATCTTTACCTAAAGCATCTCTTAATTCTTTAATTTCAACTTCTGCTTTTTCTTTATCTTTAGCATCTACTTTTTCGCCTAAATCTTTGATAGCTTTTTCAGTAGCAAAAATTAATTGTTCAGCTTCATTTCTTAAATCAGCTTCTTCTTTTTTCTTACTATCAGCTTCACGATTAGCTTCTGCCTCTTTAACCATTTTTTCTATTTCTTCATCTGTTAGGGAAGTATTTGAAGTAATTGTAATAGATTGTTCTTTATTAGTTCCCTTGTCTTTAGCTTTAACATTAACAATACCATTAGCATCAATATCAAAAGTCACTTCAATTTGTGGAATTCCTCTTGGAGCTGGTGGAATATTTGTTAATTGGAATCTTCCTAAAGTCTTGTTATCACTAGACATACTTCTTTCACCTTGTAAAACATGAATATCAACAGCTGGTTGATTATCAGCAGCAGTTGAAAATACTTGTGATTTACTAGTTGGAATTGTAGTATTACGAGGAATTAATACAGTCATTACTCCCCCTAAAGTTTCAATACCTAAAGATAATGGTGTTACATCTAGTAGAACAATATCATCAACATCCCCTGTTAATACACCACCTTGGATAGCAGCACCCATAGCTACAACTTCATCTGGATTAACACCTTTATTTGGTTCTTTTCCAAGTTCTCTTTTAACAACTTCTTGAACTTTTGGAATACGAGTTGAACCACCAACTAATAATACTTTATCTATATCACTTGCTTTTAAATTAGCATCTTTAAGAGCCTTACGAACTGGTTCAGCTGTACTTTCAATCAAGTCGTCAACTAATTCTTCAAATTTAGCACGAGTCAAGCTCATTTCTAAGTGTAATGGTCCTTCACTACCTTGTGATAAGAATGGTAAAGATATTTGGGTTGTTGTCATACCACTTAAATCTTTTTTAGCTTTTTCAGCAGCATCTTTTAATCTTTGCATTGCCATTTTATCTTTGGATAAATCAATGCCATGTTCTTTTTTAAATTCAGCAACTAAATAATCCATAATACGATTATCAAAATCGTCACCACCTAAGTGATTATTACCACTAGTAGATTTAACTTCAAATACACCATCACCAAGTTCTAGAATAGAAACATCAAATGTTCCACCTCCTAAATCATATACTAAAATTTGTTCTGATTTATCTTGTTTATCAAGACCGTATGCTAGAGCAGCAGCTGTTGGTTCATTAATAATTCTTTCTACTTCTAAACCGGCAATTTTACCAGCATTTTTAGTTGCTTGTCTTTGTGCATCATTAAAGTATGCTGGAACTGTTATAACAGCTTTAGTAACTGTTTCACCCAAATAAGCTTCCGCTGTTTTCTTTAAATCACCTAAAATCATTGCACTTATTTCTTCAGGGCTGTAATCTTTCCCTTCAGCACTCACCTTTTCACTAGTACCAATTAATCTTTTAATTGAAAAAATGGTATTAGGATTAGTAATCATTTGTCTTTTTGCTGTTTCACCAACTGTTATTTCGCCATTTTTAAATGCTACCACTGATGGAGTCGTTCTTCCTCCTTCTTTGTTAGAAATAACTTTAGCTTCACCACCTTCATAAATAGACACACAACTATTAGTTGTTCCTAAATCAATCCCTATAATTTTACTCATATATAATCATCCTCTCTTAATTATCTTTCTCTTCAATAATAATTTTTTTCTTAGTTTCCTTTGCCTTATAAGGCTCTTTTTTTGTTTTCGTAATTTTGTTAACTGTCAATTTAGAATAAATATAATTAGCAATTAACAAAATCAATATAATTGGTAATAATAATAAAACAAACTTAACTGCTAAAATTGCCAAAATAATTGCTATTATTAAAAACAATATTTTTTTTAATGTTTCCTCCATCTATTCGCTCACCTTAACCATGGCAGGACGAATAACCTTATCTTTATATATATACCCTTTTTGCAGTACTTCTATTACCATACCTGGTTCTAAATCATCTCTTTTTTCAGTTAACATAGCTTGATGATAACATGGATCAAAGGGTTTATTATTGCCATCAATAGCTTTTACTTCTTCTTTTTCTAAAATATTTCTCAAATTAGAATAAATCATTTTAAAACCTGATAGAAATTTAGAAACTTCATCTTCTAAATTATCATCATCCATATTAATAGCTCTTTCAAAATTATCTAAAGTTGGCAAAAGATTTATAATAATATCTTCGCTAGCATATTTCATTATTTTACTAACTTCATCTTCCTTGCGGCGACGATAGTTAATTGATTCAGCTTTTTCTCTCAAAAGGCGTTCTTCTAAGTCTTTGTTTTGCAGTTGTAATTTTTCAATTTCTTCTTTGTGATTATTTTTATCTTTCTTTTTCTTCTTTTCACAATTAGATGCAGATTGTTTTTGTTCATCTAATACTTCTTTTTCTTTTATTTCTTCCACCTAATCACCTCTTTCTATATTTTCTTTAATATACTGAAGTAATGGTATTACCCTGTCATATTCCATACGTTTAGGGCCAATTAAAGCAATTGTTCCTTCTTCACCATCAGCTTTGTATCTTGTTTTTACAACAGTAACATTTTCATCAAAATTATTTTCACTTCCAATATAAATGTTAATTCCATTTTTATCTTCTTCAATAGCTTTAACCATTTCCTTATTATCAAATTTACTAACAATATCTCTGATTTTATCAGCATCATTAAACTCTGGTTGCTTTAAAATATTACTAGTGCCTGACATTTTAAATATGGATTCGTTAGCAAAATCACTAAAGACATTATAAAAAGCGTTGTACAGAACTTCATGCTGTTTAATATATTTAGCAATAACCGGTTTTACTTCAAACTCTAATTTAGTGCTAACCTCATCAATAGGAGTTCCTACAATCATTTTATTAATTAGTTCAACAGTTTGCCTAACTTCGTTAATTGAAACAATCTTGGGAATAACAATATCTTTGTTTTCTACATGACCCTTATCAGTGATTACTAGAGCTATTAATCTACTATCACTAATTGGAACCACTTCTACTTTGCTAAGTTTATTCTCACTAGATGAACTACCTAATATTAATGACGTATAAGTAGTTAGTTCAGATATAATTTCCACACTTTTTTTAATAACATCTGACAATACTAATGAGTTGTTTTGAAAAATAGTTTGTAATTTCAAAACATCTTCTCCCGTTAATTCTTTAGGTCTCATAATATTATCAACATAATATCGATATCCTTTTTCACTTGGCACTCGGCCTGATGATATGTGTGTTTTTTCAAGCATTCCTGCTTCTTCTAAATCACTCATTTCATTACGAATAGTAGCACTAGAGCAATCTAGTGTTTCGCATAGTGATTTTGAACTAACGGGGTGAGCTGTTTTGATATATTCTTCAACAATTAGTTTTAATAATTCTTCCTGTCTTCCTGTTATCATTATATCACCTCTAGCACTCCTCTTTGATGAATGCTATTTCATTATACTATTATATTCTAGCAATGTCAATATATGAGTGCTAAAAAACTAAAATTTTATTTTTTATGTAAAGTCCATATTAAAAAATATTTATGAAGTTATAACTTCATAAATATTTTTAATGTTCTTAATATATTAACTGACTTTAGTTATGGCAGAATATCCATTTCCTTCTTTTCCTGTCATATAGCCACCTACAAAAGTTGGCACAGTTGTCAAATTACCCGTAATATTATATGAATTAATCAGTGTTCCTATATATCCTGAACCGCCACCGGCTGCACCAGTACCAGCTCCGCCACCATACCAACCACCACCACCACCTGGTGAATAATAAGATGATGAAACACTTGCTCCTATACCAAAACTACCCGTTCCCCTTTGACCTGTACCACCAGCTGTTTGGGTTCCGCCAGTACCTCCATAATAATAATCAGTATCGTCTCCTGATAATTCATAATTTACAGCTGATATACCATTAATTCCACCGCCGGCTCCTCCAGCACTGTATCCATTAGCACCACCGCCACCACCAGCTACAATTATTCTGTTTTCAAGTGCGGTTCCATAAATCCTTATATCGGTTGCTCCGCCACCACCTTTAGTTGAAGATTGACCACCAGAACCACCACCATTATATCCGCCTGTTTTTGAAGATGTTGTTCCACCTACATATATATAGAGTACTGTCCCTTGAGTTAATTGAATTTGTCCTTGTGCATATCCTCCTTGACCACCTAAGTGATATCCTGTTTGATAAGTACCAAAAAAATTAGCACCTTGAGCTCCCCATACTTCTAATTTATAAACCCCTGTTTCAACAATTGTATAAATTTGAACATTTCCAGTATACGAAAAATCAGCAGTATGTTGAGCGGGAGATGAAACAGTACCTTTAGACGATGTTATGTAAGTTATTTGTGCAACCCCATTTCCACTTCTAACACCAGTTGACATTGATGTAGAAGATAGATTACCGACATATCCTGAACCACCGCCTCCGGCTCCATTACCAACACCTCCACCATACCAGCCGCCTCCGCCACCAGGGACAGATGCTGATGATGATGATGAATCTCCACCTTTACCAAAAATTCCTAAACCAAATCTTCCCCAACCGCCTGCCGTTTGAGTTCCACCTCCGCCGCCATTATAATAATCAGTGTCATCACCACTAATTTCATAATTTTCGGCAGCCACTCCATTTACTCCGCCACCGGCTCCACCACTACTATAATAATCTGCTCCGCCACCGCCACCAGCTACAATTATTCTGTTTTCAAGTGCGGTTCCATAAATTCTTATGTCGGTTGCTCCGCCACCACCTTTAGTTGAAGATTGACCACCAGAACCACCACCATTATATCCGCCTGTCCTAGTAGTTGTTGTCCCTCCAACATATATATATAATACTGTTCCTGCTGTTAAATAGGTTTGTCCTTCTGCATATCCACCTTTGCCTCCTGGATATTGACTACGTTGCGTTCCGCCTTGTGCACCCCATACTTCTACTTGGTATACTCCATCAACGGGAACAGTATATGTTTGAACATCACCTGTGTAATCAAAGGTTTTATTTACAGCTGAAGTACTTATAACAATAATTGAAGTAGAAGCTGATGCACTTTTTCCAGCATTACTAGTTGTCGTGCATGTTAATGTATTTGTTCCTACTGCCATACTTGAGGTATTTGTATATGTTGTACTTCCTACTTTGCAAGTGGTACTTGCTATCCCACTAGCCCCACTCGTTGATACATTAAAATATGTACTTGGTAGTGTATTACTTGAGCCTTGTACTATTGTATAACTACTTCCTTTGGCTGTTATCGTTGGTGTCACATTATCTATCTTTGTTATTTGTGGGCTTGATACTGTGCTCACTTTGCCAGCATTATTAACAGCTCTAAAATATATATAATATGTACCATTAGTACTTATCACTTGGCTTATGCCACTTACATCTTTCCAGCTTCCGCCCGTTTGACTAGTGCTACTGGTACTCATATAGTATTGATATTTAGCTATTCCACTTATACTAGTTGGGGCGCTACTTACACTGATTGTTCTACTTGTACTTGTCCAACTTGTACTTCCGCCTGTTATTGTTGGAGCTCCTAATGAAGCTGTATCTACTTTTAATACATCTGTATAAACATACTCTGAGTAGTTTCCAACCTTGTCTTTTGCTCTTATTCTTACTTTTATATTACTTCCATTTTGATTAACAGTTATTGTTGTTAGGTTTAAAGTATCTTCTGTTACTGTTACCCCACTATAGCTACTTCCTCCATCAGTACTTATACTATATTCATAGCTCTTTAAGCCTGATTTACTATCACTCTTACTTATTGTTATTAATGGATAACTGGTATACCAGTTATTACTTCCACTTGGATTTGTTATACTTGCTATACTTATGTTTGGTGCACTTATATCAATGTATCCTATTACTTCTCCAGTACTTATATAAGTATTGTTATAATTACTCTTATCTATTACTTTTATTACCATCGTTTGATTTTCTTTTGTGATATTTACTTTATATTCATTATTACTTATTTCAC
>JAQUUG010000040.1 GCA_028693965.1 Bacilli bacterium | reverse complement strand
AAATATTTTTAGTATAATCAGTATGAGTCATGTAATCAGATCCTTTCAATGTTTTAATAACAAATCCATTGTATCATAAGGTTTCAGATCATGACTCTTTTTATATACAAAAACAGTGTCGTGATTTTACTCACCAACACTATTTATTATAGAACCCCCGTTTCTTGGACATAGAAATGGGGTTTTTATATGCCAAAATTAAATTATGATGAAAAAATAGAAATTTATAGTAAAAGAAAAGCAGGAGTGCCGTTAAGTACTTTACATTCTCAGTACAAAATTACAGTTCATAACATTCAGTATTTAGTATGGCTTATTGATAAACATGGTCTGGATATTTTAAGAACAACAAGTAATAGAAAATATCCTAAACAATTTAAAGAAGATGCAGTAAATAGAGTTTTATTAAATAATGAATCAATCCAATCAGTAGCAATAGATATAGGATTATTTAGTGATGGATTATTGCATCAATGGATTAAAAATTATAAAGAAATGGGTTATAATATAGTTGAACGGAAACGTGGAAGGAGTCCAACTATTATGAAAAAACCTAAAACAATAAATAAAGAGGAAACAGAAAAAGAAAAGATAAAAAGACTTGAAGAAGAAAACTTATATTTAAAAGCAGAACTTGAATACTCAAAAAAATTGAGAGCCGTTGTTCAAGCAAGGAAGAATCAACAACAGAAGAAAAAGTAAATGTTGTTAGTGAACTTCGGCTAAAGTATCCTTTATTGATTCTTCTAAAAATAGCTGGTTTGGCTAAATCAGTTTATTACTATACATTAAGTAAAACTAATAAAGAGAATAAAAATGAAAAAATAATTGATAAAATTAAAGAAATATTTATTCTTAATAAAGAAAGATATGGTTATCGTAGAATTACATTGGAACTTAAAAACCAAGATTATAATGTTAATCATAAAAAGGTTTATAGAATAATGGTAAAACTTGGCTTAAAACCATTAAAAAGAAATAAAAGAAAATATTCTTCTTATAAAGGAACTGTAGGGAAAATTGCAGATAACTTTATAAAGAGAGAATTCTATTCTGATAAGCCAAATCAAAAGTGGTATACTGACGTTACTGAATTTAATTTACGAGGAGAAAAAATATATTTATCACCTATATTAGATGGGTATAATGGTGAAATAATATCTCATAATATTTCCAAATCACCAAATTTGGAACAAATAAATGCTATGCTTGATAAAGGTTTTAAAAATAAAACTCTTGAAGGACTAATCTTTCATTCAGATCAAGGATGGCAATATCAACATCAATCATATCAGCAAAGATTAAAGAATCATGGAATTGTTCAAAGTATGTCTAAAAAAGGAAATAGTATGGATAATGGTATGATGGAAAATTTCTTTGGATTACTAAAAACAGAAATGTTTTATGATCAAGAAGATAAATATAAAAATGTAGATGAATTAATTTTAGCAATCGATGACTATATTAAATATTATAATTATGATAGAATTAAAGTAAAATTAAAAGGACTATCACCTGTAAATTACAGACTTAAGTCCTTTGCCTAAGAAACGATTATTAAACTGTCCAACTTTTGGGGTTCAGTTCATAATTAGTCTTTTTTTTATACCAATTAATTGTCTTTTTTAGCCCTTCTTCAATACTATAAATAGGATTATATAATATTTTTTCTTTAGCCTTTTGTATATCAGCATTAGAATGTTTAATATCTCCAATACGTTCTTCTCGATATAATGGATCTATAAAAATACCAAGAATTTCACTAATCATATCATATAATTTTTGAATTGTAACTCTGCCTCCATATGCAATATTATATACATTCCCGCAACTACTACTATCGGCTAAACAAGCATTCACGTTAGCATTTACAACATCTTGAACATAAGTAAAATCTCGTGTATTTGTTCCATCACCATTAATATATGATTTTTGATTATTAACAATATTATTTATAAACAATGGAATAACAGCAGCATATTTAGATTTAGGATCTTGTTTAGGTCCATAAACATTAAAATATCTTAAACCTATTGTTTCAATATTATATATTTTGTTAAATAATAAAGCATATAATTCATCAACTTTTTTATTTAATGCATATGGAGATAAAGGATTACCCGTTTCTTGTTCTACTTTTGGAAGTTTTTCTAAATCACCATATACGGATGAAGATGATGCATATATAAATCTTTTAACTTTTTTTTGAACCGAAGCATAAAGCATATTTACAAAACCATTAACGTTAATATCATGACTAAGTAATGGATTTTCAATTGATCTAGGTACCGAGCCTAAAGCAGCTTCATGAAGTACATAATCAATATCATCACATACATTCAAACAAAGATTAAAATCTCTAATATCCCCTTCTATAAATTCAAAATGATCATTATTCATAAATTCTTCTATATTCTCTTTTTTACCAGTTATTAAATTATCAAGAACTTTTACATAACATCCTAAGTCTAAAAGCCTTTTTACAATGTTTGAACCAATAAAACCAGCTCCACCAGTCACTAATATTCTTTTGTTTTCTAATTGACTATAATCCATATATATCACTTCCATTAGGATAAATATTTTTTAAATCTAAAATAATTTTTGAATTATTTAAAATATATTTATAATCAACATTACTATGGTCAACACATATAATAACTAAATCATATTGATTTATATTAGTTAAATCAATACTAGAATATTTTTTATTATTATGAATCAATTCTTTTACATAATTATCATAATAATTGACATTAGCTCTTTTAGTTTCTAAAATATCAAGAATCTTCAAACTAGGACTTTCTCTTAAATCACTCGTATCTTTTTTATAAGATATTCCAACAAGTAAAATATTAGCCATTTTTAATTTTTTCTTTTGAAGTTTTAAAATTCTTTTAATTTTTTTCACAATATTTTTAGGAACATTTTTAATTATTTTATCAGATATATTTATAAGTGGTAATTTAATATGCTTCTTTTTCATATCCCAAGTAAGATAAATTGGATCTATTGGAATACAATGTCCCCCTACACCTGCGCCTGGGTAAAAAGCTTGAAAACCATATGGTTTACTTTTGGCCGCTTCAATTACTTCCCATATATCTATATTCAATTTATTACAAGCTTTAGCAAATTCAAATATTAAAGCAATATTCACTAAACGATATGTATTTTCTAAAATTTTACTCATTTCAGCTACAGTTGAATTAGAAACACAAGTTACTTTAGCTTCCAAAATATTTTGATAAAAAAGTGCTACAATTTTAGTGCTTAATTCATCACATCCACCAACAACACGATTAGTATTAATAACTGTATAATTTTTATTTGATGGATCAATTCTTTCCGGTGAAAAAGCTAAAAATAAATTTTGACCAACATTAAATCCTTTTTTTGAAAAAATGTTTTTAACATAATCATTAGTGGTTCCTGGATATGTTGTACTTTCAATAACTATAATATCATTATCTTTTAAATGATGGCTTACTTCTTTAACAGCTTTATATAAACAAGATAAATCAGGCTTTCTTTTTTTATCAAGTGGCGTTGGAACACATATTATAATAATATCAACCATATTAAGTAAATCAAAATTATCTGTTGGTATAAATTTATTGTTTTCAATCATTTTCTTTATTGAATTTGTATCAACATCAGATATATAATTTTGTTTATTTAATAACTGATTTACTCTTTTTTTATCAATGTCAAAACCATATACTTTATAACCTTTAGTTGCTATTAAAACTGAAAGAGGTAGCCCTACATATCCAAGACCAATAACTCCTACAATTAAATCTTTATTTTCAATTTTCTTCTTAAGAACCTTAACAATTTTCATTATCCCCCTCCTTTTCAAATAAACTATCAATAAGTTTTTCTACTTGTTGACCTAAATCTTTAACCGAAAAACGTTTTGATGCAATTTCACAGTTTTTCTTATAAATATTATATATATTATCATTAGTTAATAATGCTATCATTTTATATGCAAAGTCTTTTTTTTCACCATTTGTAATAACTCCACACAACGCTGTATCTAAAATTTCCTTAGCACCACCTACATCTGTTGATACAAAAGGAAGATTTAAAATACATGCTTCTGATAAAGAAAGACAAAAGCCCTCTGAAATAGATGATAAACAAAAAATTTTACCATATTTAATTATCGAATATGGATTGTCATAAAATCCTAATAATTTTACATGATTATCTAACTGATTAAAAGTAATATATTCTTGTAATTCTGCATATAAAGTCCCTTCACCAATAATTAGAAGAACTGCATCTTTTACTTTATCAACTACTATTTTCATAACATCAATTAATAATTTTTGATTCTTTACTTCTTTTAATCTACCAACATTGACAATAAGATTATTGGTATCAGGAAGATTTATATCTATTTTTTCTAAAGACTTTTCTATTATTTCATCAGGATCAACACTATTATAAATTTTAACTGCTTTATTCTTATGTTCATTAAATATTTTAATAAAATCTTCATATAAAGAATCTGAAACTAAAACAACCTTATCATATTTATAAAATATTTCATTCTGCTTGTTAAATTGTTTTTTCAATTTTTCATAAAGTTTTATATCTTCAGTTTGTTTATAATTATAATACTTAATAGTTCCTCTCACCCAAACAATTTTTTTTACCGATGGAATAAATGATGCAAATAAAGAAGTTGATCCCCTATTACATGCTATAACACAATCATAATCATTATAAAAATCATCTATAATAAGTCTTGTGTTTTTTAAATACTTATGAAGCTTTGTATGATTAGTATCTTTAGGATTGATAATTGGTGCAAGGAAAGTAATATTTCTGCAAATATCAATTTTTTTAGTTCCTCTTTCCAATTCTAAAATATATATATCGTATTTATCTTTATTAAGATTATTTATAATATTTATTGTACTTTTTGCTTCACCACCACCACGAGTTAATGATCTAGTTACAAATAATATCTTTTTTCTAATCATCTTCATCAATCTTTCTAAGATTGAAATCCTTTAGTATTTTTTGCTTTATTAATGGATCAGTTATTGTTGCTTTTTTAAATGAAGTATTAAAGCGTGATACTGTATTTTCTCCATGAATAACAACTACAAAATTATTACCTGGTATTATCTCATGTGGTTGATTAATAACAGAGCTATGGCCATGTATTTCATAACGATAACCTCTTAAAAATTTATCTGTTTCGTATATTAAAGTATAAAATGGTGGTGATTTATAAAACCATTCTCCTAGTTCGTTAGTGTTTACATCATAAATGTAACCACTTTGTGCAATTAGTGCTTTAGTATCAATTTTTGGTTTAAAACTTTCTAATTTTTGAATAAAATCTTTATGATACATATCATCCGAATCAATTCTTACAAAATAAAGATATTTATAGTTTTTAATTTGTTCATTGATTTCTCTATAATAATGTTGTGTGAAAATAACATTATCAGGTAATTTTGGATATTTGGCTAATTCTTTATTTAAAAATTTACCTATTCCATCATCATAATTAATTACATATGTAAAATTTTGATTTGTCTGCCTTTTAAAGCTATTCAAAGTATATTTCATGAAAACCTTTATACGATGTTCTAACCATTTTTCGGTTTCCTCATCATTTTTAAAGTTATCTGATTTTAATTTTGACCATATAATAATCTTTTTCTCTAAACATTGATTATTAAAATATTTTTGATAAAGACCAATATGACTAATCATCCACGCTTTCATATCTTCTAACATTGTTCTATATTCTTTAACACAATATCTTAAATCGCTTCTCTTTGATATTAAACTTTTATCACTTTTTTTAACATTGTTCTCAATCAAATTAATATCACTTTTTTCAAAAATACTTAATATTATTTCTAATAAGCCATGTTTTGATATTTTGCTTTTTGAACATATATTGTATAAACCAGTAATATTTTTTTCAATACACAAATCAATAACGTGTGCAAGTTCTAATGTTGTAATTCCACTCCAATAGACATTGGTATAACCTTCTACTATTTTTTTTTGTCTCATAAACCAATCAAATAAACCTTTTCCATCTTTTAATTCAGGGCCAATAATTGATGTTCTAATTGTCAAATCTTTTTTATTATTTATTTCACCCAAATTTTTGCTTATACCATATATATTTTCTTCGTCTTTTAAAGAATCTTCGCTATAACTTCCTTTGTCACCTTTAAAGACACAGTCTGTACTTAAGTGTATAATTTTACATTTTGATTCTTTATAATAATTTTCTAGCCATTTTGGTATGAAAGTATTTATATATGTTGTGTATGCTATATTTTCATCACTTTTATCATTTAATATTCCTATGGCATTAATGATAATATCTGGTTTTATATCTTCTAAAGTCGATTTAAATAAGCTAAGGTTTACAATATCACATATAATACTTTCTTTATTTATGCGATCTTTATGACAAAGATTATATACAGAGTATTTATTTGTTTCTTTTAGAAAAAGAGTAATCATATGGCCAGCCATTCCATTACCGCCTAGTACTAAAACTTTTTTCATTTAATCACCTCCCTTAGATAAAATTACCATTACGTAATCTCTCTTCAATTCCTTCATGGTTTAGTAAATTAGTTGAAGAATTATACGATTTATTGCCTAATTTTTCAAAATTTTTAAAATCATTGTAAAACTTTGAAAGTTCATCTTTCATAATTTCTGGAACAATTAAATAGTAATTTTCATCCAATCTGTATGTATTATAAGATTCTACAAGTGAAACTAACTCTTCATGAATTTTTTCTCCTGGTCTAATCCCTATTTCATTAATTTTGGAATCTTTTTTACCATAATGTTTTGCTAAAACAGTTATTAAATCTTTTATACGAAGCGATGGCATACTCATAACCAATATTTCACCACCAACACTTATATCAGCTGCTTTAGTCAAAAGTCCAATTGCTTCATCTAAAGTTATAAAAAATCTTGTCATTTCTGAATTAGTTAATGTAACTTCATTTTTTTCTTTTAATTGACTAATAAATAATGGTATAACACTACCGTTTGATCCCATTACATTACCGGCTCTAATACAAACAAATTTAGTAATATCACTTTTTTTATTGGCATTTATTAATAATTTTTCTTCAACTGCCTTAGTCATTCCATAAAGATTATATGGACTTACTGCTTTATCACTAGATACACCAATTACTTTTTTAACTTTATTATTTATTGCAGCATTAATAACATTTTCTGTGCCAATAATATTGGTTTTTACGGTCTCATACGGATGTTCTTCACAAATAGGTACATGCTTTAAAGCTGATAAATGGAATACATAATCAACATTACTCATACTCTCATTTAGTCTTTCAAAATCTCGAACATCTCCAATTATGAATTTGATTCTTTCATCATTGTATTCTCTTTTCATCATTACTTGTAAAAATTCATTTCTAGAATATATTATTATTTCTTTAGTATTACAACTTAATAAGTATTTTGTTAAACATTTACCCCAACTTCCCGTCCCACCAGTTATTAGGATTTTTTTGTTTTCAAACACATTATCCCCCCATCCTAATAACAAAATATGACAAAAATTTATTTTTGTATGTGTAGTAAACTATTATTTTAAAAATTAACAAAAGATAACTTTTGCTTTACATAAAAGAGGGTCAATTTAATTAATATTAATACTTTCACTATGGTTTACTTTACTTACTATAATTAGTCATATTTTAAATTATTTTGTAATTAATAAAAACTAACTATAAAAATTATAGTTAGTTTCTAAATTTATTCTAAAACATTTAGATTATTTTCTAATTTTATTCTTGCTTTTTCACTACCTTCAACTACCTGTTTTCGAAAAGAACAATTAAATACTGTTACAGTATTTTTATGATGAGCAATTACAATAAAATTATCGCCATATATAATTTCATAATTATTTATAAAAACTGATGATGTCCCATGAATATTGTGACGATATCCGTTAGAAAAATCAAAGCAATCATATATCAAAGTATAAAATGGTGGTGCTTTATAAATCCATCTAGCTAGTTCATCTGTTATAGCATCATATATGTACCCATTTAAAACTAATAAAGATTTCGTTGCTTCTTTATGATGATAATTTTTTAATTTTTGCAAATAGTCTTTTTGATACATATCATCAGAATCTATTCTAACAAAATACATTGTTTTATAATAAGGAAGTTTTTTTTCGATATCAACATAATAATGATCTGTAAATATAATATTACTAGGTAATGGTGGATACTTCTTTAGTTCTTGAGTAACATATGGTTTAGCATATTCATCATAATTAATAAAGTAATAGAAATCTTGATTTGTTTGATTTTTAAATCCAACAAGTGTATATTTCATAAATATTTTAATTCGGTGTTTTATCCATTCTTCCCTCTTTTCTTTTTCTACTGTTTCTGCCTTAATTTTAGACCAAACTACTATTATCTTATCACTTTGTCCGAAATAGCGTTGATAATATTTAGGGTGATTTAGCATCCACTCATATAATTCTTCCATCATTTTGCTATAATTTTTAATTTCATAATCTAAATCTTTTCTTTTTGTTATTAAACTTCTATCCGATTTAACTCTTACTTCTGGATAAATTTTAATATTTTCCTTGTTAAATACTTTTTTCATAATATTTAATAATTCATATTTACTTATTTTATCATTTGGAACAATATTATATAATCCCGTTATTTCTTTTTCTATAACAATATCAATAATTCTCGCTAACTCTAGATTGGTAATACCTGTCCACAGGACATTTTGGTAACCATCGATAGCATCTTCTTGTTTCATAAACCAATTAAGTAATCCTGGTCCATCTTTTATATCAGGACCAACAAGAGATGTCCTAATAGTTAAATCCTTACTATTATCAAATTCACCCATTCCTTTGGTAATTCCATATATTGTTGTAGGATTTTTTATTTCTTGTTCATCATATGAACCCTTTTCACCATCAAATACAGAGTCAGTACTTAAATGTATGACTTTGCATGATGTATTCTTAAACTTATTTACTAAATATTGCGGAAAAAAAGCATTAATATAACTAGCTTTAATATAATCTTGATCACATTTTTCATTAAGAATACCTGTACAATTAATTATTATTTCAGGATTAATAGAATCTACTTTTTCATTAAAAATATCTAAATTCATCACATCGATGATTTGACTTTTTTTTCTTATTTTTCTTGTATGACAAAAGTCATGAACATCATATCTATTTGTTTCTAATAAATATAATGTAATTATATGACCTGCCATTCCATCTGCTCCTAATACTAAAATTTTTTTCAACAAATTCACCTCCTTTATGTAACTTTTATTACTTTAAAAAGAAAAAATCAGAAAATAATTAATATTAAATTGCTTACATTGTTTTATTCAATCTACTAACAAGATATGATGGTAATATTTTTAAGTATGTGTGGTTAACTATTATTAGTTTAAATATAAAAAATAGTAAAAATAAAAAGAGAAATTAATCTCTTTATATACTATTTGATGCCTTTGGTTAGATTATCTAGAAAAACACTCAACATTGACTCTATTAAAGTTGATAGTCAACTAAATATATTATATGATAATTATATAACAACTGGATAATTTCTTAAAAATTGCACTGATATGTATGTTGATAAAGTAAGGTACAAATTTTAAACAATATACATAATTACGGCCCAATCAAATCTTCGTTTTATCTCTTCTCTAAAAAATTTTTCAGCCTCATCTCTATATTCTTTTTTATACCAATATTTTCCTTTACCTCTTCCAACCATAATTTCCTTATTATATAGTTTTAATGCCTTCGGAAAAGCTTGCTCGTTAATAGCATTTTGAACATAACTATAAGTCATAAAGATAATTTCAATCATTAAATTATTTTTTACTTTATCAGATAACCTGTTTTTCAATTGATCTAATAGCTCTAAATATAGATTGATCCAATTATTTACAAATATTACTGGTGCTATTAATATACCAACCCGATATCCTGCATCTATTACAACGCTATTCTTAATACAACAAATCTTTTAGAGTGAACAGGATTTATTATATTTAACAGAAAAAGAATTGTAGGTGATTAGGATTTAAAGGCAAAAAAAAGAGCCTTTCGACTCTCA
>JAQUUG010000039.1 GCA_028693965.1 Bacilli bacterium | reverse complement strand
CGCATGATTCACCTGATGCATTTTTAATACTTTTAATATACCCGTCTTCTAGTTCACTTAGCTGAATATAAGCTTTCTCCCCTACATCTAAAGTAAAGTCCTCTATATTACTTACCACATATAATTCAGAAGCTTTTACAATTGATTTTTTAGTTGCTTCTAAGCTTCCTTCTTTGGCTTCATTTATAACACTTAATATTTGTGGCGTTAAAATAAGGGCAATAACAGCTAGTATTACTATTACCGCTAAAAGTTCTATTAGAGTAAAGGCTTTACTTTTTAAACCTCTTGCTCCTCTCTTGGTTAATTTTAAGTTAAATATGTTTTTCACAACAAATACCTTCCTTCTAATTATTCTATCTTGATTATACAAAAAAACAGCATTGTTTGTCAATACTGTTTATGACACTTATAAAAAAGATTTAAAATTAATTTAATTCAATTACATTTAATGTTGTAAATTTAAAATTAACTATAATAAAGATTAAATTAAATGTATTTTATCCAACAATATTTTTTCTAACTTTTGACATTTATCTTTATCCATAGCAGGAATATCTTTTAATCGGTAATCAATACCTAATCTTTCATATTTACTTTTTCCAAGTGTATGATAAGGTAATAATTCTATTTTTTCAATATTTTGAAGAGGTTTAATAAATTCCTTTAATTTTAAAATATATTTTTCATTATCATTAATACCCGGCACAATGACTTGTCTAAGCCACATTAGTTTGCTTTTCTTTTGACAAAGGCTTAAAAAAGCTAACGATTTATCAATACTATATCCAGTTAATTTAAAATAGCCTTCTGCTTCAATATGTTTTATATCAAAAATAACTAAATCGACATAGTCTAAAATATCTTCATCAATAATCGGACAAACACCTGAAGTATCTAAACAAGTATGGATACCATTTTGTTTACACTTTTTTAAAGTTTCAAGCAAAAAATCACTTTGTAATAAAGGCTCTCCTCCCGAAAAGGTAACGCCACCATTATTTACAAAATAATTTTTATATTTTAAAATAAAATTAACAACCTCATCACTAGTCATAGTGATATTACTCTGTTCAAACCATGTATCAGGATTATGACAAAATAAACATCTTAAAAGGCACCCTTGCATAAAAATAACAACTCTAATTCCCGGGCCATCTAAAAGGCCCATAGTTTCAATCGAATGAATATTACCAGACACTAAATAACCTCATGGAAAGTACGACTAATTACTTCTAATTGTTGATTTTTATTTAAACGATTAAAATTAACCGCATAGCCTGAAACTCTAATTGTTAAATTAGGATATTTATCGGGATGATCCATCGCATCAATTAACATTTTTCTATTTAAGACATTAACATTTAAATGTTGTGCCCCCTGTTTAAAATAACCATCTATAATATTAACTAAATTAATAATTTGTTCTTCTTTTTGATGTCCTAAAGCTTCTGGAACGATAGAAAAAGTATTAGAAACACCATCTTGGCAAACACCTTTATAAGGTATTTTCGCAACTGAGTTTAAAGACGCTAAAGCTCCACTTTTATCTCTCCCATGCATTGGATTAGCGCCAGGTGCGAAAGGAACACCTTTTTTTCTACCATCGGGTGTGGAACCTGTTTTTTTACCATAAACAACATTGGAAGTGATGGTTAAAATAGATAAAGTATGAATAGCATGACGATATAATTTATGTTCTTTTAATTTGTTAGAAAAATCTGTTACAATTTCTACAGCTATACTATCTACACGATCATCATCATTACCATATTTAGGATAATCACCCTCTATTTCAAAATCAACGGCAATCCCGTTTTCATTTCTAATTGGTTTTACTTTAGCATATTTAATAGCTGATAAGGAATCAGCAACTACAGATAGGCCAGCTGCCCCAAAAGCCATTAATCTATCAACATCTGTATCATGTAAGGCCATTTGAACAGCTTCATAAGCATATTTATCATGCATATAATGAATAATATTCATCGCATCAACATATGTTTTAGCTATTTTACTAAGCATAATATCATAACTAGCTTTGACTTCATCATAGTTTAAGTACTCAGACTCTATTTTGGTGACACCACTAACAACTTCCTTACCGCTTATTTCATCTATACCACCATTAATGGCATATAATAAAGCTTTAGCTAAATTACATCTTGCTCCAAAAAATTGCATTTGTTTCCCTAAAGTCATAGCCGAAACACAACAAGCAATGCCATAATCATCACCATATAATGGTCGCATCAAGTCATCACTTTCATATTGAAGGGCATCAGTTAATTTTGATATTTTAGAACAATATTTTTTAAAATTCATAGGTAGATGTTCAGACCATAAAACTGTCATATTAGGTTCTGGAGCTGGTCCTAAGTTTACCAAAGTATGTAAGTATCTAAAAGTATTTTTAGTTACTAAACTACTACCGTCTTTAGTCATGCCACCTAGTACTTCTGTAACCCAAGTAGGATCTCCGGCAAATAAATCATTATAATCTGGTGTTCTTAAATGACGAACTAATCTTAATTTAATAATAAATTGGTCAATTAACTCTTGAGCTCCTTTTTCATTTAATAAGCCTTCTTCTTTATCTTTCTCAATATAAATATCTAGAAAAGTAGCTGTTCTTCCTAGACTCATAGCCGCCCCATTATTTTCTTTAACAGAAGCTAGATATGCAAAATACACCCATTGAATTGCTTCTTTAGCATTATTAGCTGGCTTTGACAAATCAAAACCATATCTGAAAGCCATGGCTTTTAATTCTTCTAAAGCTCTAATTTGCATATTAATTTCTTCTCTTAAACGAATAGTATCTTCATTGATATCCAAAATAACATTATTTAACTCGTTTGCCTTAACATTGATTAAATAATCAACTCCATATAGAGCGACACGCCTATAATCACCAATAATACGACCTCTCCCATAAGCATCAGGAAGACCAGTTAATAAACCCGCACTACGCGCTTTTCTGATATCTGGTGTATAAGCATCAAAAACACCATTGTTATGACTTTTACGATATTCAGTAAAATATTTTTTAATTTCCGTATTAAGTTCATACCCATAATCACGAAGAGCATCTTCCGCCATTCTAACGCCACCATATAAATTAACTATTCTTTTTAGTGGAGCATCAGTTTGTAATCCAACAATAACTTCGTTATCTTGATCTATATAACCAGCTTCATAATTATTAATTCCTGAAATAATATTAGTTTCTACATCTAGAATTCCTTTTTCTAGTTCTTTTTTTAATAATTCTTGACATTTAGACCAGACTT
Organism: Bacilli bacterium; assembly: GCA_028693965.1. Lineage (GTDB taxonomy): Bacteria > Bacillota_I > Bacilli_A > RF39 > UBA660 > JAQUUG01. The sequence continues at coordinate 7,417 of JAQUUG010000039.1, read as the reverse complement.
TATTTGTTTTATCTGTTGTTTCTTCTAAAAATGATTCATCCTCTTTATATTCTTTATAATTATTTATAATGAAATCAGCTACATTAATTTCTTTTTTCCATAAACTTCCTTTAAATTTGTCCCATACTTGCATATTCTACCTCCATAATTCTACCATCTCATTATACTATAGCCATAAAAAAAATGCCACTATTTTGGCATTTATTCATAAAATTATCACGGCTGTTTTAAAGATGAAAAATATTCTTTTAATTTTTCTTCATTCCAAATTAAAATATCTAGTGTTTTAGCTTTTTCATATTTACTACCAGGATCTTTTCCTACAATAAGTAAATCCGTTTTAGAACTAACACTATTACTTACTTTACCACCTTGCTCTTCGATATAATAAGTAAGCTCATCACGATTTATAAAATCTAGTGAACCAGTAATAACAATCCTTTTTCCATTAAAAATACTCTCTATAGTTTCTGTCTTTCCTAAAAAAGTCATATTTAAACCTACTTCTTTTAAATTTTCTAAAAGAATAATATTATTTTGATCATGAAAATAATGGTGTACACTCTGTGCGATAACTTCACCAATATCTGGAATATCATTTAATACTTCTAATGAGCTATTAACAAGGTTTTCTAAGTTTAAAAATGTTTTAGCAAGTATCTTAGCTGTTTTACTACCGACATGACGAATGCCAAGTGCGAAAAGTAATTTTTCTAATGAATTGTTTTTACTATTTTCAATATTTTCTAATAAATTATTAATACTTTTTTCTCCAAAACCTTCTAATTCTTTTAATTCACTTTTATAATTATATAGTTTATAAAAGTCTAAAAAATTAGTTAAATATCCCATATTGTAAAAATCCTCAATTATTCTATCGCCAAAGCCCTCAATATTCATCGCATTGCGACTAACAAAATGAATTAGTGATTCAATCTTTCTAGCATCACAATAAGGATTAGTACAAAAATAATCTACTTCTGTTTTAGTTAGTTTTTCATTACAAATTGGACAATTATAAGAAAAAACAAATTTTTTTTCTTTACCAGTTCTTCTTTCAATAATTGGTTTCTCCACTCTAGGAATAACATCACCAGCTTTATAAATACTAACAACATCACCAATTCTAATATCATTACTTAAAATATAATCTTCGTTATGTAATGTAGCTCTAGAAATCTTAGATCCCATAACAATAACTGGCTCCAAGACAGCGTTAGGGGTTATTTTACCTGTTCTACCTACTGTAAGTTTTATATCCTTTAATTTTGTCAAAACATGCTCAGCTGGGAATTTGTAAGCGGTTGCCCATTTAGGATATTTAACCGTAAATCCTAATTTTTTTTGATCATTAATATTGTCAAGTTTAATAACGATTCCGTCTATTTCATAAGGAAGTGTTGGTCTTTCCTTAGTCCATTTTTTAATAAAGATTAGTAATTCCTCAATGTTATTAACAAGAGCATTATTATGATTAGTAGTAAAACCCAGTTCTTCCATAAAGTGCAAAGCTTCATATTGTGTATTTATATTGTACATAGTAGCATCCGGTAATTGATAAGTAAAACAGTCTAATTTTCTGGTTCTAGCAATATTAGAATCAAGCTGCCTTATACTTCCTGCTGCAGCATTTCTAGGATTAGCAAACAAGGGTATATTTTGTTTTTGTCGTTCTTCGTTCAATTGTTGAAATGACTCTTTACTCATATATATTTCACCGCGAACTTCAATGTCAATCTCTTTATTTAAAGTTTGAGGAATGCTTCTAATGGTTTTAACATTATGCGTAATATCTTCACCAACTGTTCCATTTCCTCTAGTTGCGCCTCTAACTAGCTTCCCTTTTTTATATAATAAAGATACTGATAGTCCATCTATTTTAAGTTCACACACATATTTAGGATTTTTGATTAATTTTTTTACTTTTTCATCAAAATTATAAATTTCTTCTTCATTAAAGACATTAGAAAGACTCATCATAGGTTTTTCATGAGTAACTTTTTTAAACTCTTCTATAACTTCTCCACCAATTTGAGAAGTTGGCGAATCGCTTCTTTTTAATTTAGGATATTGTTCTTCTAAAGAAATTAATTCTCTTAAATATTTATCATATTCTTGGTCTGTGATAGTTGGTTTGTCCAAAAAATGATAATTATAATTTGCTTCATTTAAAATATTTATTAATTCTTCTATTCTTTTTTCAATCATGATTATTCACCTATAATTATTATATCATGTCTTGGTTTAAAGAAAAATATTTTTATCATTATAAAAAAAATTGTTAGTAGTTTCTACTAACAATTGGTATATTAAAATATTTAAATAAATTCAATATCTATTATTACTTGTCAATATTCATATTTAAATCTATTAAATATTTTTTAAAATCTTCTTTTACTTCATCATGGTCTAATGCATATTCAATATTAGCTTGTAAGTATCCAAGCTTATTACCTGTATCATAATATCTTCCGTCTATTTTACATGTATAAAAAGGTTGCTTTTTCATTAACATAGTCATTGCTTCGGTAAACAAATATTCACCATTAACCAATGATAATTTATCAATCTCATCAAAGATTTCTGGTTTAACAATATATCTACCTAAGGCCGCAGAATTGCTTGGTTTTTGATCTAACGTAGGTTTTTCAATAATACCTTTCATTTGACCTGTATCTTTATTGATGTACTCAATAATACCATATCTTGAAACCAAACAATCCGCAACTTCTTGCACACCAATAACATTAGCATCATATTTTTCATAAACATCTATCAGTTGTTTTAAAGTTGGAGTACCACTTTTAATTAAATCATCACCATATATGATAGCAAATGGTTCGTTATTTACAAATTTTTTTGCTAGAGAGATAGCGTAAGCACTCCCTAGTGGCTTATCTTGCCTAACATAATATATTTTCGAGCTTAAGTTACTATCTCTTACCAATTTTAATGCTTTATCTTTTCCTTTTTCTTCTAAAAAATGTTCTAGTTCATAATGACTATCAAAATAATCTTCTGTCACTTTACGGTAGGTATTAGTAACAATTAAAATCTCTTCAATGCCACTTTTTAAAACCTCATCTACTATATAATGAATAGTAGGCTTGTCAACAATAGGTAGCATTTCCTTTGGTATAGATTTGGTAATTGGTAAAAATCTAGTTCCAAAACCACCTATTGGGATAATAGCTTTTCTTATTTTTTGCATCTTATTTCTCCTTTTGAAGAACATTATATAAAATATAAAACAATAATATTCCTATTATCAAAAAACCTAACCACATGAAAGGGTTACTGTAATTTTCAAAAACAAAATCGCGAAATGGTTTGATTAAATTATCTAAAGAATCAATTATACTTAGTATCATAATTATCACCTTTCTTTATACTCTTATGACCTTTCATTAGTTTTTTAATACCATATTGATGCGCAAAAGCAATAGTGAGAATACTTCGATCAATGCCGATGACAATTCCCTTGCCGAAAGCATCATGAAACACAATATCACCCATATTATATTCAGCTGTTTTATCTATATTGTTACGACTAAAGTCTTTTTTGATTGGCATTGTTTCAAAAGAAAGCTCTTCTACTTCTAAAATGCTTTTATCTATTTCATTAATGAAACGGCTGGGAAAATTACTACTTTCATTCCCAAAAAGAGTCCTTTTTTTAGCATTTAATAGCCATAATCTTTCTTTAGCTCTTGTCAAAGCCACATAAAATAATCGTCTTTCTTCTTCTATTTCATTTGAATCACTCAAGGAATTATTATGAGGAAAAATACCTTCCTCTAAACCAACAATAAAAACATAAGAAAACTCTAATCCTTTTGACGAATGAATGGTCATTAATGTAATAGCATCATCATTTTGTTTATATTCTTCAACATCAGCAACTAAACTAATTTCATTTAAGAAGTCATCTAAAGATATTATACCATTTTTTTGTTCAAATTCTAAAGCAATTGATTTAAATTCTTCTAAGTTTTCTAAACGGATTTCTGCTTCCATACTTTTTTCAGATAATAGCTCGTGTTTCATACCAGTTTTTTCTAATATAAGTTCAACTAACTCCGTTAATGACAAATTGTCCTTTTGGTCAGTAATATCTTTAATAATATTTTTAAAAGCTAGTTCTTTTCCGCTATTTATTACTTCATAAATACTAGTACCTTGCTTTAACGCCTCACTTGCTAATTTATCAATAGTAACATTACCAATTCCTCTTTTAGGCGTATTAATAGCTCTTAACAAACTAACATCATCACTATGATTATGAATTAATTTTAAATAAGCCATTAAATCTTTTATTTCCCTGCGGTTATAAAAATAGAAGCTTCCTATAACTTTATAAGGAAGAGTTGCTTTTAAAAAAGCTTCTTCTAAATTTCGTGACTGAGCATTCGTCCTATATAAGACAGCTATATCACTATTATTAACACCACTATCTATTAACTTTTGAATCTCTTCAATCACATAACTAGCTTCACCCTTTTCATTATAAGAAGAATGATAGATTATTTTTTGACCTTCATCATTATCAGTCCATAAGTTTTTATCTTTTCGTTGTTTGTTATTCTTTATAACTTGATTAGCTGCTTCTAATATTGTTTTGGTAGAGCGATAATTTTTTTCTAATAAAATAACTTGTGGATTATGATAATCTTTTTCAAAATTTAAGATATTTTTATAATTAGATCCTCTAAAGGAATATATTGATTGCGATTCATCCCCAACGACACATATATTTTTATATTTAGCGCTTATCATTTTGGTCAAAAGATACTGAGCTTCATTAGTATCCTGATATTCATCAATTAAAATATATTTAAAGCGTTCTTGATATAAAGCTAAAACAGTAGGATATTTTTTGAATAATTTAATAGGAAGGATTAATAAATCATCAAAATCAACAGAATTACTACTTATCAGTTTATTTTGATAATCTTTATATACTAATAAAACCATTCTATCAAATTCTGTGTTGACATATCTTTCATATTCATGAGCATCCATAACCTCTTGTTTAGCACTACTTATACTATTTCTAATAGCCCTGGGATTGTACTGTTTAGGATCAATATTATGATGTTTCATAATTTTTTTAATAACCGTCAAAGAATCATCGCTATCTAATATAGTAAAATTCTTATCGTAACCTAATTTTTCATAGTTCTCTTTTAATAAAAGTAAACCAAAAGAATGAAATGTTGATATTTGTATTTGGTAAGCAATATTACCTAACATTTTTACAACTCTCTGTTTCATTTCTTTAGCGGCTTTATTTGTAAATGTAATAGCTAAAATGGCATCCGGAGTTATTCCACACTCACTGATTAAATAAGCAATTCTCGTTGTGAGAACTTTTGTTTTACCACTTCCTGCTCCAGCAAGAACTAAAAGCGGTCCTTCCGTTGTTTTTACAGCTTTTTTTTGATTATCGTTTAAATTATCTAAATTCATAATGTTATCCTCTCTAATGTTATCTGTAATTATCATATCATACGAACCTACGTTTGTAAATAAAGATAAAATAATTATTTCAATAAAAAAATGTAATTTCCATTTTATATTAAAATATTCTTTAATTTTGATAATATAAACAATTTTATATTTACTTTAACTAGCACATATTTGAATCCTTGAATATAATATGAGTGTATATGAAAGGAGAATGATTTTGAAAAAATTATTATTACCATTAATATGTTTACTTCTAATCATTATGATTGGTGTGGCATTATTTTTTAACAAAAAAGACTCTGATTTAACAAAAGTTAAATTAGGTGAGGTTGCACATAGTATTTTTTATGCACCACAATACGTAGCTCATGCTTTAGGTTATTTTGAGGATGAAGAACTTGATGTTGAAATAACTCTTATTTCAGGAGCTGACAAGGTTGCTGCCGCTGTTTTATCTGGAGATATCAATATTGGATTTTGTGGTACTGAAGCAACTATCTATATTTACAATCAAGGAGAAGAAGACTATCTAGTTACTTTTTCAGGACTTACTAAACGCGATGGCAGTTTTATCGTATCAAGAGAACAATATGATGACTTTGAGTTAAGTGATTTAATTGGTAAAGATATCATTGGTGGTCGCGAAGGTGGTATGCCTGAAATGACCTTTGAATGGGCATTATCACAAAATGGCATTGACCCAGAAGAAGATGTTAACATTGATACTAGCATAGCTTTTGCTGCAATGGCCGGTGCATTTATTGGTGGTACTGGTGACTTTGTTACTCTATTTGAACCACAGGCTTTAAAAGTTGAGGCTCAAGGTTACGGCTATGTAGTTGCCTCAGTTGGTCTACTTGGTGGTGAAGTACCTTATACTGCTTACAATGCTAAAAAAAGTTATATTGAAGATAATGAGGATACTATATCTGGATTTACTAAAGCTATTCAAAAAGGTTTAGATTATGTTCATTCACACACTAGTGAAGAAATTGCCAAAATAATTTTATCTTATTTTCCAGACACATCATTAAATGATTTAACATCAATTGTTGAAAGATACAAAAATAATGATTCATGGTATCAAACAACCGAAATTGGTGAAGAAGATTTTAATCGCGTCCAAACAATTATGGAAAATGCTAATCAATTAAGCAAAAAAGCTCCTTATGATAAACTTATAGACAATTCATTTGCCGTTCAAAATGAAGAATAATATATTAGAAATTAAAAATCTTAAGAAAAATTATCATACCATGCAAGGTGAAATAGAAGCGGTTGATAACTTTTCTTTTAATTTGTCAGAAGGAGAATTTATTGCTATTGTTGGACCTAGTGGTTGTGGCAAATCCACTATTTTATCAATTTTAGGCGGATTAGAAAAAAAATCAGCAGGTGAAATAACCATTAATGACGAAATATCAATGGGATATATGTTACAACAAGACGGCTTATTTGATTGGTTAAATATTTATGAAAACTGTTTATTAGGACTTAAAATAAGAAAAAAATTAGAAGAAAAAAACAAAAAATACGTAGAATCTTTGTTAAAAAAATACGGTCTAATTGACTTTGCCGACAAATATCCTAATAATTTATCAGGAGGTATGCGTCAAAGAGTAGCACTCATCAGAACCCTTGCCACTAAACCAGATATTTTACTTCTTGATGAACCTTTTTCAGCGCTCGATTATCAATCTAGGTTAGCTGTATCTGATGATGTTTATAATATTATAAAAAACGAAAACAAAAGTGTTATAATGGTAACACATGACATTGCTGAAGCTATAAGTATGGCAGATATTGTTATTGTTTTAAATAATAGACCTACTTCTATAAAGAGTATATATAAAATTAATTTATCTAATAAATCAAGTCCCATAGAAAATAGAAAAGCTAAAGAATTTGCTAAATACTATGATAAAATATGGAAGGATATTGATTACCA
>JAQUUG010000038.1 GCA_028693965.1 Bacilli bacterium | reverse complement strand
GTGCATCCCCTGTAGCTAAGCCATATGTTACACTATTCATTTTTTGAATTGTTGTGAACATCGTACTCACTGTTTGATTCCTTAAGCTTGAAACGTTAGGTACTATCATCGGATTTACATCTAAGCAGTTATCCGTACTAGGACTTGTATAACAAGTACTTGTTGTTTCAGTACTGGTTTCAAACTTACCAACCCAGATGCCAGATAATTCTTCATCTCCAAAGGTAAAAGCAGGATGGATTATATAATTGTCACTAGCTTCTGTAGTATCAATAGATATAAAATTGACTTTAATTTGCGTTGCTACATCACTTGTAATTGTTTCATATTCATATCTTGGTATCCAGACTAAATATGCTAGTATATCACCTTCATCAATTGTTGTTCCAGATGCTGCACTTTGATAACTACTTCTCGAGTCTTCTGTTACAAGGACTACATTAGCCCACATTTGATTTTCATAATCATACCAAGTACTACTAGTATCTGCTTTTTCCCATCTAGTTTCAGTTTCATCATACACAATTGGTATCATCCCATCTTCTAGTATTGGGTCACTTCCATTTAATATACTCTCCGCGTATTTTTCTTCTGGTACTTCCACACCGCTTGGTAATGTACATTCTTCCGCGGTCTTTGCTTCAGTTGTTATTTTACTATCACTATATCCTTTAGTGGTGCAATAACCATTTTTATAAAAAGCGATTGCCACATTTCCTTCATCATTGATAACAAGTATTCCTGATTCAGGGCTACTTCCTTTATAATCTAGTGAAACATTACCAGTACTACTACTTATTTCACCACTTTCATAAGTATAACTAGCTCCAGACATATCTAAATCAGCTATTAAGCCTTTCGCATATCCTTGCTCAGCTGCTGCTATTATTGCATAACTGCTATCTTCAAAAGCACCTTTCTGAGCCTCATTAATAATATTGATTATTAATGGTGTTGCAATTAATGCAATAATAGCTAATATTACTATTACAGCTAATAACTCAATTAGTGTAAAACCTTTTTCTTTTTTCATATTAATACTTCCTCCCATATTTTTATAGTTAAATATTACCATAATATGTTTTATAAATCAACACAATATATAAAAAACAATAAAGTTTAAAAGAATGTAAAGATTTCTTTATCTTTACATTCTATTATCATTATTATAATTATCAATAGCCTGTTTAATTTCAAGCCAATTATTAACTCTAACAACACTTTCTTTTTGTAACTCTTTATCACTTAGTTCTTTATTATGATAAGCAGTATAAAGTAACTTTAATTTTGCTTCACCTTTTAAATTAGATAATTTATCATCAATTCTCACATCAGCACTAATAATATCCTTACTACTTGTAAAAATATAATGATTGGGATTAATAAAAGAAAAGTTCTGATATAAAAAATTATGCTTGCGCAAAGTTAATATACCCGATCTAGATACATCATCTTTTACGACATATGCACTACATATATATACTTCATAAGTATCATTTAAATATTTCAATACTTCTTTTGCATCATCATTAATTTTTACAAGCTCATACATATTATTATCAAAGAAAAAAGTCATAAAATCTTCCATTTTATCTTCTGGAATTAAGTCTTGAACATAATATCTAGTTATGTCATTAATATCATAGTTGGTATTTAAAAACTTATTGACAACATAAAGCATGCCACAATCACATATCACATCATCTAAATCTACAATTATTCTCATTTAATTTCCAAAAAAAGGCTTTAGAAGCCCATTACTAAACAAATAACAAAAAACGCAACACCTAAACCAATTGTTAATCTTGTCATAAATAGTTCACTACCACGTTCTTTTCTATTTGCAAATAAACTATCATTGCCACCAGTAAATACACTAGATGCACTTTCAGCTTTACCACTTTGCAAAAGAACAACTGCAATTAATAATAGTGAAATAATAATCAAAAGAATTTCCATACGATAACCTCCATCACTTTTAATAATTTACCATAAATAATAACAAAACGCAACTATAACCAGCTAATTATTACTATTTTTAGGCATAATAATTACTTCTGAAGTGTTTTCAAAAGTAATATTTGTAATAACTTCTTTTAGTTCTTCATAACTATACGATTTAATACAATCATATATTTTTGTATCTACATTACCATAACTTATGATATTATTCATCACTAAACTGTTCATCATAAAAATATTGTCCGTAGCCGTCACATAATTACTTAGATAAACTTTTTTCTTACGATTAAAGTCTTCCTCGCTAACATTACCATTCCAAATTTCTTGTTTTAATCTTTCAATAAATTCAGTTGGCTTTTTAGTAGAAGCTTCAAAATAGAAGACAATATAATCATCAGCATCCACTAGATATGTATCTATGCTATCTGTAATAATATCATCTTCTTTTAAAGATTGCACCAAAGATGACGTTTGACTAGATTTAATGTCAAAGAACAGATTCAAATAATTGATTATATCACGTCGATTATATTTTTGTAATTTTTTAATATCAAGTTTAAATCCAATTCCAACTTTTGGAATATTAACATTCATTTTAATAGTTTCTTTTTCTTTAGCAACTGTCTTTTCTTCATCATAGTTCTTAACTTTTAAACTAAATTTAGAATCATATTCTTTTTTTGCCTGGTTTTCTTTGACTATTTGATAAACTTCATCAGGGTTTACATTACCTGTTACCACAACAAACATGTTAGCTGGATGGTAGAAAGTATTGTAGCACAAATATAAATCCTCTTTTGTAATTGATTTAATACTATCAACCGTTCCAGCAATCGGAATACGAATAGGATCAGTATGAAACATGTTAAAAATAACTTGTTCTAGAAGACGCCATGAAGGTTCATCATGATACATTTTAATTTCTTGTTCAATGATTCCTTTTTCTTTTTCAACATTAGCATCTGTAAAATATGGTGTTTGAACATAGTCTAAAAGAAAATTTAAGTTTTCCTTAAAATAATCAACTCCTGAAAATAAATATGTTGTTTTAAACTGACTTGTATTAGCGTTAGCATCAGCACCATGTTCACTAAAAATGCTAAAAGGATCTTTTCCGTCAGGTTGCTCAAATAACTTATGTTCCAAAAAATGAGCAATCCCATCAGGAACTGATACCATTTTTTTCTTACCATTTGGTATAAAAGTATTTTGTTTTGAGCCATATTTAGTACTAAAAGTTGCATAAATATTATTAACTTTAGAATCTGGAATAACATAAACCATCATCCCATTATCGATTTTGTAGGTATATAACGATAAATCTAAATGAAGAAAATCATGCTTCATATATTCCATCTCCTTCCAATAAGAAGATTGTATCAAAATGGAATTTTCTTGCTAAATTAATAATATCATTTTTATCAACTTTAACAATATTAGTCATTTTGTCTTCTATCGTATCACTACCCAAATATTCACTAGCTACATATGTTTTAACAATATCACTAGGTGAATCTAATATTTGCTTACAAGAATTTAAATATGTCGTTTGTGCTGCTTTAATATCCTCTTCATCAAACAAACCTTTCTCCATATTTTTAAACTCTTTTTTAATAAGTTTAACAGCCTCTTTAAAATTTTCCTTATTAATGCCTGATCTGATAACAAGCAAATTATTAATAATTTGAAATTGACTACTAACAAAATAACATAAAGAATGTTTTTCTCTAACATTTTTAAATAGTTTGGAATCAGGACTGCCACCTAAAATATATGAATAAATGGCTGCTACGTATTTACGTTCAAAAGGGGTCAAATTAATAGCTTTGACTCCAATAACTAACTGACTTTGTGTAAAATCACTGGTCTCTTTAATTGTTTTACTACGTTTACGATACTTAGTATGTTCAATAAAATGACTAGATCCCGCTTTTTTAATTGTTTTAACATCCAAATATTTTAATAAAATACGTTTAATTTTATTATAATCCACTTCACCAATAATAAAAATGTCAATTAAATCACTGGTTATAACACTATTATAATATTCATATAGATTTTGCGTTGTTATGATAGCTAAATCCTGTTCATACCCCAAAGAGCGATAAGAAAGAGGAGATTTTTTGTCTAATTCTTCATACATACGTTCCAAACTATATTTTTTAGGATTCTCTTTATATGAATCAAAATCTTCCATCATCTGTTTTCTTACTATATTAAAAGCTGTTTCATTAAAAGATTTATCTAAAACATTAGGTTTGAATATTAAATTAGATATAAAACTTATGACCTTTTCGTCCATATCTTCACCAGCATATTTACTATTTAAATAGCGTGCTGAGAAAGACATTATGTCATAATTTCCAGATAAAATGGTATTAGAAGACAAATGCAAATCATACAGTTCTTCACAAGCTATCGCAATATCTCTTTTTGTTTGATATTCAAGTGCTGATTCCAATAAAATATTAGCAAGAAAATGGCGATAAGTAATATCTTGTTTTGTTAACAATCTTTTAAAATTAATTTTAATACTAACGGTTTTAAACTTATCAGTATTAATAACATGTAAATTATATGGTCCAACATTTATTTTTTTATATTGCATTGTTTTCACCTCTTCCATTAGTATATGTGATATATGTTTTTTTATAAGATAGATTCTAAGGCTATTTCTATCATTTTAGTAAAAGCCGTTTGTCTTTCCAAACTAGTTGTTTCTTCTTTAGTAACTAAATTATCCGATACGGTTAATAAACAAGAGGCTTGTTTATTTAATATTTTAGCATTATGAAACAAGGCAAAAGATTCCATTTCAACACCAAGACAATGATGCTTCTCATGAAGTTCCACATAATTTTCTTTTTCTTTGTAAAAAACATCACTTGAATAAATCGTTCCTGTTTTGATATCAACATTTTTAGCTTGAACTACTGTTTTTATTTTTTGATTCAAATATGTTGATGAAGTAATCTCACTTTCCTTTTGATTATTTTGAACAAAAGCATAACTAGAATCTGAATAAGCTTTATCAACTAATATAACATCATACAGTTTTAAGTCACTTGTGTAAGCTCCGCAAGAACCTACTCTAATAATATTATCAACTTCATAAAATTTAAATAGTTCATAAGAATAAATACCCATACTAGGCATCCCCATTCCAGAAGCCATTATAGTTACTTTTTTATTTTTATAAAAACCGGTATATGCATATATATTACGCACTTTATTAACTAGTTTGTAATTATCTAAATATGTTTCAGCTATAAATTTTGCACGTAAGGGATCGCCTGGCATAATGACTGTTTTAGCAATATCCTCTTTTAATGCTTCAATGTGTGGTGTCATATCATCACTCTCCATATATAAATTATATCATTATTTAATATAGTCTTCAAGCTTTAAAACTTCTTTTAAAAACTTACCAGTATAGCTTTCTTTAACTTCAGCTATTTTTTCAGGAGTTCCGGTAGCTACAATATTACCACCTAAATTCCCACCTTCAGGTCCCAAATCAATTAAATAATCAGCTACCTTAATGACATCCAAATTATGTTCAATAACCACTACCGTGTCACCATTATCAACTATTCTTTCTAAAATTACTAATAATTTTTTAATATCGTCACTATGTAACCCTGTCGTTGGTTCATCTAATATAAATAAACTCTTTCCAGTTGGTTTTTTCTGTAATTCTTTAGCAAGTTTAACACGACTTGCTTCACCACCACTTAAAGTTGGTGCACTTTGTCCTAACTTAATATATGATAATCCAACATCAGAAAGCATTTGTAATGTACTTTTGACTTTTGGAACATTTTCAAAAAATTCTAGGGCTTCTTCAACACGCATCTCCAATACTTCATATATGTTTTTATCTTTAAACTTAATTTCTAATGTTTCACTATTATATCTTGTTCCGTGACATACTTCGCATGGAACATAAACATCAGGTAAGAAATGCATTTCTATTTTTTTAACACCATCACCATAACAAGCTTCACATCTACCACCTTTAACGTTAAATGAAAAACGACCTTTTTCATATCCTCTTATTTTAGCTTCCTTAGTAGCTGTAAAAACATCTCTAATATCATCAAAAACGCCGGTATAAGTAGCAGCATTACTACGTGGTGTTCTTCCAATTGGGGCTTGTGATATATCTACAACTTTGTCTATATTTTCAAGTCCTTTAATAGTTTTATAAACGCCTGGTTTAACTTTTATTTTATAAAGATTACTGGCGACAGCTTTATATAATATCTCATTAACTAAACTACTTTTACCACTACCACTAACTCCTGTTACACATATAAAAGTTCCAAGTGGAAATTTAACATCAATATTTTTTAAGTTATTCTCACTAGCTCCTTTGATTTCGATATATTTTTTATTTCCTTTACGTCTTTCTTTAGGAATAAATATTTTTTCTTGACCTGTTAAATATTTGCCCGTTAAACTATCAGAATTTTGCATAACTTCCTCAGGCGTTCCTTTGGCTACCACATACCCACCATGTGTACCTGCTCCTGGGCCAATATCAACTAAATAATCACTAGCAAGCATCGTATCAGTATCATGTTCAACAACTACTAAAGTATTACCTAAATCACGCATTTCTAATAAAGAATTAATCAATCTTTGATTATCTCTTTGATGAAGACCAATACTTGGTTCATCTAAGACATATAAGACGCCCGTTAAACGAGATCCAATTTGTGTCGCTAGACGAATACGTTGCGCTTCGCCACCACTTAAAGTGCCCGCACTTCTATTTAGCGTTAAATAATCAAGACCAACATTAATTAAAAAACTTAGCCTTGAATCAATTTCTTTAATAATTAATTTTGATATCTCTATTTGTGATTCATTTAATTGCAATGTATCAAAGAAACTTTTTAAATTTCTAATGCTTAACTTAGTGATTTCATATATGTTTTTATCAGCAATTAAAACTGACAAAACTGCATCATTTAATCTGGCACCATGACAAGTTGGGCAAGTAAGCTCGGTCATGTATTGTTCAATCCATTCTCTTATCCAAGTACTTTTAGTTTCCATATATCTTCTTTGTAAATTAGTAACAATACCTTCATAATAATCTTTAGTATACCTTGTATTCCCTGATTTAGATACATATTTAAAATCAATTAAATCTTTAGAACCATATAAAACAATACTTAACTCTTCTTTAGTTAATTTTTTTATAGGTTTATTCATATCTATTTTATAATAATTACAAGCTGTTTCTAACGAAGTAAAATAAATATTCCCATCGGTAGTGTTCAATGGTAGTATTGCGCCATCATTAATACTTATATTTTTATCAGGAATAATTAAATCAACATCAATTTCTAATTTAGATCCAAGTCCATTACAATCGGAGCAAGCTCCATAAGGGGCATTAAAAGAAAACATACGTGGTTCTAGTTCGGGTAAAGAAAAATCACATAATGGACAAGCGTAAGTTTCACTCATGATAATCTCTTCACCATTGATAACATCAATAACAACTTTTCCTTTTGATAATTTACTAGCTATTTCAATTGATTCATATAATCTACTTCTAATTCCTTCTTTAATTATTAAACGATCCACAATAACTTCAATATTATCTTTTTTATTTTTTTCTAAAGTTATTTCTTCACTTAGATCATAATCCTCACCATTAACCCTAACTCGTGCGTATCCTTCTTTTCTAAGTTTATCAAAAACTTCTTTATGTGTCCCTTTTTCACCATGAACAATTGGACTTAAAACTTTTATTTTAGTGCCAACTTCTAGTTTAAGAATTTGATTAGTCATTTCTTCAATACTTTGACTACTAATTGGCATATGGTGATTAGGACAATAAGGAATTCCAATACGGGCATATAAAAGTCTTAAATAATCATATATTTCTGTAACGGTTCCAACCGTACTACGAGGATTTTTATTAGTTGTTTTTTGATCAATACTAATTGCCGGACTTAATCCTTCTATACTATCGACATCAGGTTTTTCACTTCCACCTAAAAATTGCCTTGCATAGGCACTTAAACTTTCGACATATCTTCTTTGACCTTCGGCATAAATAGTATCAAAAGCCAAACTACTTTTACCACTACCGCTAACTCCTGTCATTACGATTAATTTGTTTTTAGGTAATTCTAAATCTATATTTTTTAAATTATTTTCACGCGCACCTTTTATAATTATTTTATCCATATTACACCTCTTCAAATGTTATTATTATACCACATTTATTAATAATTATTTCAACTATAAAAGTTTATCACACGAACAATTGTTTGTCAATCAATTTTAAAAAAAGATTAAGTATTTTACTTAATCTTTATGAATTATTGGGAGTTAGTGATATATCAAAATTCAAAAATTCAGATACTTGAAAATACGCTTGCGATATAGTTGGTTCTAAAGACGATTCAAATGAAATATTTGTTAATAAATGACTAGTTGGTTTTATCAATATTGTTATACTAGCATAATTATCAGATGAAGCTGAATCTCCAGATAATAAAGCAAAACTATTATCTAAATAATACATACTAACGTGAGTGCTGTCTATTAAAACTAGGGGCTCAATATAACCACCATCTACCGCTTCGGCAATTGTCATATAGTTACTATCATTAAACTTTATTTTTAAATTGTCTACCATAAAATATTTATTTGTATTACCATAACTTAGAAGTAACTTAATCCAGTTAGTAGTATTTGTAGGATTAACGACAAAATCATTTGATAATGAGATAGTCATGCCTTCTAGTAAATATACAATATTCCCGTTATCAAATGGTTTCAGACAGTTAACACTGTTATAATTTCTATTAGGATCAGCTGCAGTTGCACTTGTACACCATCCACCTAAATCATTGACAGCATCATTAGTTGTATACAGTTTTAATGCTTCATTTTCATTAGATAAAACTGTTGGTATTGAAGTTCCATAGTCAACAATCAAATTTTTTTGACTACTCATTAATAATGTCTCCAATTGAAAACTGTTTATATAATTTAAATCCGTATTGATAGATAATAAAATGGCATCCTGATTACCCAGATTAAATGATTCCATATCATCATCTAAAGAAAAACTACTCCCGACTAATATAAGACCGTCAGTTGTCGATAAAACGCCATTTAAATAATCGCTTTGACTACCACCATAGCTTTTTTTAGAAATTACATTACCTTCTAAATCCATCTTTACCACTATACCATCATAATCAGTCATAGTGGTTTTACTAATATTTGAAAAATCTCCATCTTTAGAATTGCTGTAACCAATAAGATATAATTGATTATCTTTTAAAATAATTTTTTTGAAATATTCCTTATTAGTTCCGCCTATAACTTTTGTCCACATAACAGGCAATATATCATTTTCATCTGCCGTTTTACTAAATTTTACAACGACCGCATCAATATTTCCTTTAGATATATCAGTCATATTACCATCACTAGAAGAAGAAATTCCAACAGCAATATAACCATCATCTACTTCCACCACATCATAAAAAATATCAGCACCATCAGTTCCACCAAATATACCTTTAGCTATAACTGTACCTTCTTCTTTATCAATAACAAATATAGTTGCATCATTATTACCTCTAGCACCTATCTTTATATCAGCCATTTCATTATTGGTTGATGAACTAAGTCCCGCAGTTACTAAATCATCATTAGTGTTATTAATAATAGTATAACCAAAAGAATTATAATCTGTACCACCATAAGTTTTAATCCACTCTTGATTAAAACTAGAATTGTATTTGGCAATAAACTGTAAATCATAACCATTAGTTATATATCTACTATCGCCAGTAATGTAATAATTATTATTGATATAAATAATATCATAAGCCGTTGAACTACTGCTAGATGAAGAATATTTATTTATGATTCTTTTTATTTCAAGATTACCATTATAACTATATTTAACAATAATACTATTATATGTATCACCTTCTAAAGATAACATGTCGCCATCTTGAGAACGACTTTGCCCTACTACTACATAGCCACTACCATCATCTATAACGCTATAGAAATAATCATCACCTGTTCCACCAAAATTATGACTCCATTCTTCTAAACCATTACTATCATATTTTACTATTATAGCGTCATAATTTAAAGTATCACCATATCTCGTATTATCACTAAAAGTGGTAGAATTAGAATATCCTACAGCTAAATATCCGCCATCACTTGTTTCAATAACATCTTTAAATTCATCTAGATAGTCGCCTCCATAGTTAACATAACTAGAATCAACAAGTAGGTTTTCACCATTACCACAATCTAAATAAACAGTATAATCATAGTCTTCTTCCGTCTTTTCTACCTTAACATATCCCGCGCATGACTCACCTGAGGTATTTTTAATACTTTTAATATACCCGTCTTCTAGTTCACTTAGCTGAATATAAGCTTTTTCTCCTACTTCTAGAGTGAAGTCTTCAATATTACTTACCACATATAATTCCGAAGCTTTTACAATTGATTTTTTAGTTGCTTCTAAACTTCCTTCTTTGGCTTCGTTTATAACACTTAATATTTGTGGCGTTAAAATAAGGGCAATGACTGCTAATATCACAATTACCGCTAATAATTCAATTAATGTAAAACCTTTCTTTTTTATTGCTTTTACAGCAAAGTTAAAATGACTTTTCAAGCAAATACCTTCCTTCTAATTATTATACCTTGATTATACAAAAAAACAGCATTGTTTGTCAACACTGT
>JAQUUG010000037.1 GCA_028693965.1 Bacilli bacterium | reverse complement strand
AAAAGAGTTTGATTAAAATGAAAAAAGATATATATTCTGAGTAAATAATTTTCTACTACTTCAATGCTCTAACTATTTTTTTAACTTTTTCATCGCTTCCTAACAATTGTTTACTAGTAATATAATTGTAATCTTCATCATAATAACAAGGAACAGAAGCAGTATTTACCGTTCCTATTTGTATTTCACTAGTTTTAAAATCCATTTCAAATTTTATCTTAGATAAATATGCAAGCAGATGTTGATTTTTATCTTTTAAACCATTTATAAAATGAGTGTAATTGGAGTATGCAAGAAAAACATTAGAATAGCTACTCATTTTTAAATTATCATTATTTTGTAACATTAATCTAACAATATATTGTGAATCCCCAAAAAAATTTATAAGATCGCTTTTTACTGAAGTAACTTCAATTCTTGAAGCTAAATCATCGATTATCAAATATTTAAAAATATCTCTACATTGTGATGGCCACATCCCATAATGTATATTTTGTGCAACATAACTATCCCATATTTCTGAAAACAATTTAGCACTAAATAATTGTGATTCAACAATACCAATATGACCATTTAGCGATGTTGGCATACTTTCCGGCTTTAGTTTACTTAAATAATCATGAATTAATCCAATAATTTTTTTTTGCTGGGCTGGACTCATGAAATATGTGTTAACAATACTCTCATCAAATACACTTAATTTATAGGTGGGTTTTACCGTGCCATTTTCAAATAATATATGCGATTCATGGGACCAATCTCTTGCATTTTTTCTGTCAATAAAATCTTTAATATAGGTAGTATAATCTGAAATATTGCCACTTACTTTAAAATTACATTTAAAAAAATTAAGAAAGTCTAAAAATTCTTTTTCTCCAAAGCCATTTGCAAAACCTTTTTTTGTTTTCTCGATTAAGTAATTGATTATTAAATCATCGATAGTTAGTTTGTGTTCTGAATTTATCATTTATAAAAAACCTCCCTCATTTTATAAAAACTCAATATACATTAGATGTGATAATCTCTAAATATATTTTAACACAATTATTTATAATATTAAATATTTTTTATTTCTTTGTAACAACGTTTTGAAAATTAATTTTAAAGCTAGTATTACTTATTAAAATTTCAAAAATTATAAAAAATGAAACTGAAAATAGAATGAGTAATTTATCAAATTCAGAAAAATAATTTTTTTAAAACGTTTATATAATTATGTTATATTATCTATTTTATTATGATTTTGACTAATAATTAAAATTGTGGTATTATACTCGCATCAGAGGTGGATTATGGAAAAAAAGAAGAAAAATTATGGTAAAATAAAAATATTCAGTCTTGGCGTGTTAAGTGGCACAATTGTTTTTTTAGCATCTGCAACCATTCTTACAGCTAAAGAAAAAACTGATAAAGCTGAATTTAAAATGATCGATTTAGAATCATCATCAGTAGTTAGTCAAGAAAAAATAGAATTTGAACAATCTTATTATGGTGTCATTCAAAATAAATATGGAGACGGAGATAACGTTAGAATACATGTTTTTGAAGACGGTGAAAATAAAACCATTGATACAGGTAGTACCAAAACTAAATTAGCAAAAAACTATATTTCTGAGAAAGAATTAAAAGTGTATACAGCTCTAGAAAATAAAGATGATGCAAATTACTTTTCAAGTGATTATGATATATATTTATTTTTTCAACTAGCAGGAGAATTATATCAAGAATATTTGGCAAGAGATAATTTTGATGGCTTGGAAGAAAGAAAAAGTATTTTATACAGCAACTTTAGTAATTATGTGGCTGCAGATAGTATATATACAATTGGCAACAAACGTTTTAGTGTTCTTGACTCAACGATACAAAAAGATATTATATTGATTTATAAAAACATAGTTAATATGAGAATCACTAATACATTACCTAAAACGGATGCTGTAGGCGCATTTGTAAAAAGGCAAAAAGAAATTTTTAATTATTATATTTTAAGAAGAGGACAATAAAAAATAGACTTTATTGTCTTTTTTTGATAAAATATTATTGGTGATGAATGTGACATATACTTCAATTGATAATCAAAAAATAAAAGATATTAAAAAATTACATAATAAAAAGTATCGTGACAAAAAAAATCTTTTTTTAGTTGAAGGAGAACATTTGGTTTTAGAGGCTTATAAAAAAGGGTATTTAAAAACTTTAATATTGGATGAAGATGCTGTTTTTCCTCTTGATGTTGATACTATGTATGTTACTAATAATATAATAAGCTATATAAGTACTTTAGAAACTCCTTATAGAGTTCTTGGTGTATGTAATAAGATTAGACCAAAAGATAAGTTAGAAAATCATCTTTTAATACTTGAAGATATTCAAGATCCTGGTAATTTGGGAACAATTATTAGAAGTGCAGTAGCTTTTAATATTGATACTTTAGTTTTAAGTTCAAAATCGGTTGATTTGTATAATTCAAAAGTAATTAGGGCAAGTCAAGGCATGATTTTTCATTTAAATATCATAGAAAGAGAATTACTATCATTTATCCCAGAGTTAATTAGCAATCACTATAATATAATGGGAACGAGAGTAACTCATGGAAAAAGCGTAAAAAAGCTTGAAAAATCTGCAAAGTTTGCTATAATAATGGGTAATGAAGGAAACGGGTTATCAGAAGAAGTCGGCGAACTTTGTGACGAATTCATTTATATAGATATGAATGATGCTTGTGAGAGTCTAAATGTCGGTGTCGCTACTAGTATTATATTATATGAATTAGATAAGTAGGTGTAATATGGAATACATATATATTGGGGATGTTGTTAATACTCATGGAATAAAAGGTGAAGTTAGAATTTTAACTGATTTTAAATACAAAGATGCTGTTTTTAAAAAAGGTATTAATTTATATGTTGGACGTAAAAAAGATAAATTAATGATAAATACTCATCGCCTTCACAAAAACTATGATATGGTTACTTTTGATGGCATAACTAGCATTGATGATGTAATTATTTATAAGGGCGACAAAGTTTATATTAATAAAAAAGAAATTGAAATAGATGGTTATTTCAATGAGGATATTATTGGTTTAGATGTATACAATAGCGATAATTATATTGGTAAAGTAGAGTATGTTTTAGAAAATAAAGCCCATGAAATATTAGTTATTGTAAATGAAGGACATAAGCATATGATTCCATATATTTCTGATTTTGTTAAAAATATCAGTTTAGATAAAAAGCGTATCGATGTTGAAGTTATTGAAGGTATGCTAGATGATAATTGATATTTTAACTTTATTTCCAGATATGTTTGATGGCTTTTTAAGTACTTCCATTATTAAGCGTGCTATTGATGGCAATAAGGTAAAAATAAATATTCATAATATCAGAGATTATTCACTTGATAAGCATAAAAGAGTTGACGATTATGCTTTTGGTGGTGGAAATGGAATGGTTCTTATGCCAGAACCTATTTTTAGAGCTGTTGATGATTTGAAAACAGATGAAACTATTATTATTTTGATGACACCACAGGGTAAGCCATATAAACAAAAAAAAGCATATGAACTTTCTTTAAAAAAACATATAATCATTATATGTGGTCATTATGAAGGCTTTGATGAACGCATTCGTACTTTGGCTAATTTAGAAATAAGTATTGGTGATTATGTTTTAACAGGCGGCGAGTTACCAAGCATGGTAGTGACTGATAGTATAGTAAGGCTTATCGATGGCGTGATTGATGAAAATTCTCATTTGCATGATTCTTTTAATGATGATTTACTTGATTATCCTGTATATACCAAACCATATGAGTTTAGAAATATGAAAGTTCCTGATATTTTATTATCAGGGCATCATGCAAATATTAAGAAATGGCGTTATGAACAAAGTGTTCAAAGAACGATGGAACGAAGAAGAGATTTAATAGAAAAGGAATGATACTATGGTAAGAAAACATTACTTTTTGGTCAGACAAATGAGAGACAACACAATAGTTTATATTGATTATGATAAAACTAAAGGATTTAAAGTAAAACCCCGAAATAGTGTCAAATATGATGGTATTAAAGTTAATAGTTTACTACTAATAAAACCATCTTTTATTGAAAAAATATTAAAAAGAAAAATAAAAAGAAAATTAGAATTATATTTAGATTATATTGTTAATATAATTAATTCAGAAGATGATGATGATTCAGCTCGTCATGCTTTAAATGAAGTAACTAGATATCGTATTTTAGTTATGAATAATTATCGAGCTTATTTAAACGACAAATATTATGAATTGTTAATGAAAAAATTAGATTTAATTGAAAATGAACTCAATTTAAAATTACAAACAATAGAAATGAATCACTTTTTTGAAAACACTTCTAAAAAATCGCGATAACTATTGCTTAAACAATAAAAGTATGATAAAATTATAGCATTGACTTGATCCGCTTAGTATCTTAGTATTATACTTATGATCATAGTTTATAAATGAAGGAGAGTGAATTTGTGAATTTAGTTGAAAAAATTACTAAAAGCCAAATTAGAACAGATTTACCAGAATTTCGTGTTGGTGATACTGTTAATGTCGGTGTTAAAGTAAAAGAAGGTAGTAAAGAAAGAATTCAGTATTATGAAGGATTAGTAATTGCTATCAAAGGTAGTGGTATTGGTAAAAACTTTATTGTTAGAAAGTTATCAGCTGGTGTGGGAGTAGAAAGAACATTCCCATTTAATTCACCTTTAGTTGCTTCTGTTGAAGTAATACGTAAAGGTATTGTTAGAAGAGCTAAGCCATATTACGTTAGACATTCTAAAAAAAATGTTAAGATCAAAGAAAGAAATTAATAGGGCACTTGCCTTATTTTTTTAAAGGTGAACTATGAAAATAATTAAAGAGTTTATTCCATATTTAATCATTATTTTAGCTGTTGTGCTGATAAGAACTTTTATAATGACTCCGGTTATTGTTGAAGGAACATCCATGACACCTACTTTAGTTAATAATGAGATATTGTTATTAAATAAAATTAATCAAAAGATTAATCGTTTTGATATCGTTGTTTTAAATTATAATGGAGAAAGGCTTGTAAAAAGAGTAGTAGGACTTCCCGGAGAACATATTAAATATGTTGACAGTCAACTTTTTGTTAATGGCGAATTAGTTGAAGAAAATTTTATTGATGATGAAACAGCCGATTTTGATTTGTTATATCTTAATTATGATGTTATTCCAGAAGGATATTATTTTGTTATGGGTGATAATCGTAATAATTCAACCGATAGTAGAGTAATTGGCCTTGTTTCTAAAAAAAATATTTTGGGTAAAACTTGTTTTGCTCTTTATCCTTTTAATTATTTTGGTACAATTGATTAATTGTAATTACAAAAGAAAAAAATATTATAAATGAAGCACTACTTGATTAGGAACATTAGTTATCATATATACTAGCTAGATAATATATAATAGTAATTATTATTTTAGTTAATGAGCAATAAACTTTTGTTTGTTGCTTTTTTATGATAAAATATATAAGGTGATTCACATGGCAGAACAAAAGGGTAGTTTAAAAAATCGATTATTAACTAGTCATATTATTAGAGCTAATTTAAAAAATAAAAAACAAGCTGAAACGGAAATGGAAAAAGAAAAAAGAGCGAAAGAATTAAGAGATTTACAAAAACAAATTTATTTTATGAAGCCAGCATCTGTTTTGGTAATTAACCCTAATCAAGTTACTCATATTAATGATGATAAAGATTTTAAAGAAGGCAATATTACTAAAGCATTATCTAAAACATTAGTAATTAGTGACAATACACAAATAATTGAAGATGAGAAAGCTAAAATAAAAACCACTTATGTTACTTCAAGTGAACTAAAAGTACTAAAAGAAGAAGTTACTGCGCAAATTGAAGAGGAACAAAAAGAAAATAGTATTATCAAAAAAGTTAATTCTATCATTAAACAGGCCAAAAAGGATATTAAAGCAGTTAAGGAAGAACTTACATCTTTAAATCAAGAAGTTGAGCAAGATTATGAAGTTAAACAAGTAAAAGGAAAAGAAGAAAGATACGAAAAAATAAGAGAAAAAATTGCTTTTTTATATGATAAATATCAAATAATAATGGAAAATGTTAATTTTTCTGATTTTTACCGTTTAAATGATGAAATTTTATTAGATGAAATAATTAATTACAAAATAACTACTGCTACTAACGAAAAAGTTGAGACTCTAGCTGCTTCTTGTAAAAAAGAAATTAAATTATTAGAAGGTATTGTCTCAATTATTAAAGAGAAAAATCAAGTTAAGATGCAAATTGATACTAAAAAAACAAATTTAAAAAAAAGAGATGAAAAATTTGATGAGTATCAAAATCAAGTTAATCATCAAGAAGAAATCAACAGTAAAATAAAAGCATTATCGATAGATTATGATAATGAATTAGTTGATATTGAAAATAAATACAGAAAACTTAATGATAGTAAATATATGGAAATAAATAAATTAAATTTCTTGACAATAAATATATTAAAATTATCAGTTTTTATGTCAGGGGTTAGAAATAAAAATATAAGTTTAGTATTGACTAGCATATTAATGCAAAACTTAATAATTAAGACTAATGATGACCGAAAAAATATTTTTTTAGATAAAATGTATAGTGGCTATGTTGATACAGGTAGAAAACTAGATAAGCTTGCTTATAATTTAGATGATGTAATGGTATTAATTGAAAAATCTATATATGAGGTTGAAGATTTGGCTACATATTTTGAGAAAGAATTTAAAGAATATCAAAATGTTTTACCAGAATATAATAAAATCAAAGAACGAGTAGAAGTAGTATTAAACATATTAAAAAGTAAGGAGCAACAAATAAAACAGCAAGCTACAAACTTAAAAAATTTAAAATGTCAGAATAAGGAAAAAATAAAAACATTGGAAAGTTTGACTGATGTATAGATGGATGTAAATGAAAAAATAAAGGAGGAAATGGATTATGGCATTTGATTATAAGAAAGAGTATAAGGAATTTTATATGCCAAAGAATAAACCAAGTATAGTTAAAATTCCTAAAACGAATTATATTGCAGTTAGGGGTAAGGGAAACCCTAATGATAAAAATGGAGAATATAAAAGTACGGTTGGTTTATTATATGGTGTTGCATATACCATAAAAATGAGTTATAAAGGAGACTATAGAATTACTGGATACTTTCAGTATGTTGTTCCCCCTTTAGAAGGCTTTTGGTGGCAAGAGGGAATTGTTGGAGTTGACTATACAAAAAAAGAAGATTTTCATTTTATTTCTTTAATTAGACTTCCTGATTTTGTAACAAAGAAAGACTTTGAGTGGGCTATTGAAGAAGCTACTAAAAAGAAAAAAACAGATTTTTCAAAAGTTGAATTTTTAACCTATGATGAAGGATTATGCGTTCAATGTATGCATAATGGAAGTTATGATGATGAGCCTATTACTATTGATTTAATGCATGAATACATGAGAGAAAATGGCTATGAATTAGATATCAATGATCGTAGATTTCATCACGAGATATATTTAAGTGATCCAAGAAAATGTGATGTAAGTAAATTAAGAACCGTAATAAGACACCCAATTAAAAAGTAGTTTAAGATATAATATATATTTATGAAAAAATGATGTAACATAATTGTTTATAAAAAAAAGATAAATGTAGAGATATGTTTATTATAGTTTGAAACGAATAAGCAAACAAGGAGTAAAATATGAATTTATATGAACAACTTTTAAATAATAAAGATTATTTAGAATTTGCCAATGAAATATCTAAAATTAAATTTATTACTGATGGAAAGTGGGATTGGGATCACGGTTTGAATCATTATAAAAGAGTTGCTAAATATATTAAATAAATTTTAATCCAGTTAAATGCAAATGATAGAACGATTGAAATTGGTATGGCAACTGCATTATTACATGATATTGGTTTGTTTGATAGTGGAATAAAGAGGTATGATCATGGTATTATTGGTAGTAAAATATTTAGGAATTTTATTACTAATACTAATATAACAGCTGAAGAAGCAAAAATTATGGAACATGCTATTGCTGATCATTCTAATGGTGATGCTACTGAAGCAACAATAGATGCAGCCCTTGTTTTAGCAGATAAACTAGATATTACTTATCATCGAACAGAAAATTAAAGTATTCAGGATGTTATGAACAAAGAAATTCAAAAAATTAGAAAAGTGGATATAGAAATTACTAATGACCAGTTAATTGTAAAATATACAGTTGATGGGTGTTTAGATTTAAATGTTTTAAGAAATTGGCAAAAAGCGATAACTATCCCACAGAAAATTGCTAAATATTTGAATAGAGAATATGTGCTATTAGTAAATGATGTTATAGAAATTTTTTAACATGATAATTGAAAAATGAAGATATAGAATTAATGTTAAAAGATATACAACAATTATGGAGGACATAAGATGAAAGTATTTATAGTTAGACATGGACAAGTAAGTCATAATTTATTAGGAATATATAGTAATGAAAATGAAGACTTAAATAAAACAGGAGTATCTCAAGCAATTCAATTAAGAGAAAAAATAAAAAAAATAAATTATGACATTATAATTTGTTCGCCATTGATTAGAGCAAAACATACAGCAAATATTATTAATATAAAAAATAGAAATATTATTATAGATAATAGATTAGAGGAAAGAAATCCAGGAAATTTGTCTGGTAAATTATTATCAATTACAAATAGAGATGAATATTGGGGCTATGATTCAAAAATAAAATATGGAACATCAGAAAATATAGTTGATTTTTTTGATAGAGTTTATAAATTCTTAGATGAATTAAAAACAATGGATTATAATGAAATAATAATTGTTGCTCATAGTGGAATTTCAAAAGCATTTAGTGGATATTTTGAAGGAATAAAAGATGGTATGTTTTTAGATAGAGGATTAAAAAATGGTGAAATAAAAGAATATGAATTTTAAAATAGCGTAGATAAAATTTTTAATTGAAATTGTGTATGTTATAATAATAAAATACTTGTGTAATTAGAGCAGGCGTAATTAATTATGGGTATGTATCAAAAAAGAGAAAAAAATACTGAAGTAAATGGAAATAAAACAAATACCAATTTGATTTTGCTAATTTTATAAATGAAGTGAAATTGATGAATAAAGGTAGTGATAATAATGAAATATAATCTCATAAATGCTACTGAAAATGATATTAATATTTTAATTAAGTATAAGTCAGCAAATATTTTCGATTATGCTGAAAGATTATCAAACGAAGAATTTAGTAAAATAAAGATATATGTTAATTCATATATACCAAAACAATTAAATAATTATAGAATGATTCTATTTGATAATAGAATCATTGGATGTATACTTGTTGAAAAAAAAGATGACGGTGTTTTATTGAATGAAATTTATATTGAAGAAAATTATCGTAATAAAGGCATAGGTACAAAATTAATTAAAGATGTTATTTTAAATAATGATATAATTTATTTATGGGTATATAAGGAAAACGTAAATGCTATATTATTATATAAGAAATTGGGATTTAATACGATTGAAGAGACTGTAACAAGATTATATATGATAAATAGAAAAGGAGATAATGAAAATGGAAAATAAAACAAATATAAACTGGTATCCAGGTCATATGGCTAAAACTAAAAGACTCATTAGCGAATCAATCAATCTAATTGATGTTGTTTTTGAGGTGGTTGATGCTAGAATGCCACATTCATCTAAAATAAGAGATATTGATAAATATATTAATAATAAACCAAGAATTATTATTATGACCAAAATAGATTTGTGTGATATGAAAGAAACCCAAAAATGGATTGATTTTTATGAAAATAAAGGATATAAAGTAATTTCTATGGATTTAAATAAGAATTTTAATATGAATATTATTATTAAAGCTACAAACGAAATTATGAAAAATATTCATGATAAACGTTTAGCTAAGGAAATGAATATTAGAAAAACAAGAATTCTTGTCGTTGGCATTCCTAATGCTGGCAAATCCACTTTAATTAACCGCTTAGCATCTAAAAAAGCTGTTAAAATAGGGAATAGACCAGGCGTAACTAAGACCTTAGATTGGATTCGCATTAATAATGATTTAGAATTATTAGATACACCTGGTATTTTATGGCCTAAACTTGATAACCAAACAGTAGCTTTAAATTTAGCAAGTTTAACGGCTATTAAAGAAGAAGTACTTCCTTTAGACGAAGTCGCACTGCATATTATAAAAACGTTATATCAATATTATCCCAAAATATTACAAAGCCGTTACGGTATTACGGAAATTGATTTTGATGATATATTAGCTACTTATGATATTATTGGTAAAAAACGTGGTTGTTTAATTAAAGGTGGCCTTATTGATTATGATAAAGTAATAACCGTTATTATTAATGATATTAAAGAAGGCAATATAAAAGGTATAACTTTTGATCGTTTTGGAGAAGAAAGTGAAGTTAGCGGAAATTAATCCTTTAGCGTTAGCCTATTTAGGTGATTCAATATATGAAGTATATATTAGAAAATATTTAGTATTAAAAGGTGTTGTTAAAGTTGATACTTTACAAAAAGAAGCTGTTAACTATGTGTCAGCTAAAAGTCAATTTCAAATTATAATGAAATTACTTGAAAATAACTTTTTAAATGATGAAGAAATTCATATAGTGAAAAAAGGTCGTAATACTAAAGCTCATAGGGCTCCTAAAAACACTGATAT
>JAQUUG010000036.1 GCA_028693965.1 Bacilli bacterium | reverse complement strand
TTACTCACACTTACGTAATATCTCCCATTGTATCCACCATTACTTTGTTTTTTTCTCAAATATGCTGACTTTAATCAATCACAAAGTATTTGTTTAAGTATGTTAATATCACCATTCATGGCATGAAAAAACCAATCATCATTAACTTGTATAGATTTATCCTCAGCATAATCAAAAAAGTTGTTTGTCATTTAAAATCACCTTCAAAATTTGATTTAAAAATAATACATCAGCAAAATTAACTTTTTGTGTAATTAATATTCAATAAATTAATATTTAATAATTTGCCACTTATATGTGAGTATTATATCATAATAGTTAAATAATTAGTAAATTTTCTTAACTAACCCCGCATACATTTTTAAGGAAGACATGTCTTTACAACAATTTGATTATTCCTGATTTGAAATGTGACACTTCCCTTTTGATCTGTTCTATATATAATTGAATTACTTAATATCTCAAGCACTTCATCATTAGGATGCCCATAACTATTATTTTTACCAACGCTAATTAATGAATATTTAGGATTGATAGTATTTATAAATCTTATACTTGAACTTGTACTACTACCATGATGCCCAACTTTTAATATATCAATATCATTAAGATTATATTTGCTTATTATATCTTCTTCAACTTCTGTTCCCGCATCACCCATAAGCAATATTTTTGTATTATTAAAATTTAAATATATTACATTTGAATTATCATTTTCATTATCATATAATTTATTATTTAAAAAATACAATTTATTATTATTTATATTTAACTCTTTGATATTTTGATAATAATTAATGTTTTTTTTATTTAGAACATCAATTATTTCTAGTTCTAAGTCATTGAAATCATCATTATTAAATATAACAATTTCTACTTCAAAATTATTAATAATATTAATAGTTTCTTTTACATGATCATTATCACCATGCGTTAATATCAAATAATCTAGTTTTTTAATGCCTTTAGATTTTAAAAAAGGAATAATAGTGTCCGTACTATCATAAGTATTGTTTTTTTTAGTCCATTCTTCATTATTATATGTAACTTTCCCACCTGTATCAATTAGTATATTAGAACTATTATTCTTAAATTCAATTAAGAAAGAATCTCCTTGGCCAACATCAATCATTGTTAATTCATTATCAAAATCAAAATATTTGATATTAGCATGGCAAACAAATAAAATTATTAATAAGTAAATATATTTTTTTTGTTTTTTTAAAATTAATAATAATATTAAAATATAATATAATAATATAATTACTAAATGAGGTTTAGCTAAAATAACTGTAAAAAAATCTACGTTCTCACATAAAATACTTATCTTTTCTAAAATAACAATAAATACATATAATATTTGATCTAGTAAAGGAATTAAAAAAGTTAGTAAAACTAGAGGAAAGATAATTACATTTACAAGAGGAATAAAAATTAAATTAAAAACAGGTGATAACAAATTTACTTCAAAGAAAAAATAACTTAATATAGGAATACTAATTAAAAAAGCCAGCAAAGAAATTATAAATAATTTATCTAAATACCCTTTTTTTTGTGCGATTAGATTTTGAGCTAATATTAAAAAAAAACTTATTACAAAAGTAAATATAAAGCTAGTACTATATATATAATAAGGATTATAATATAAAAGTAACATAAAAATAATAAGTAAAATCCATAATGATTTGACTTTTAAATGTTTAACTTGATTGATTGATAATAAAATAAACATTAAACTAGCTCTTAAAACAGATGGAGTAAAATTATTTAATAAAGCATAAAAAAAGATGATTACAAAAGTTAGAAAATAATTAATTTGTTTTCTCTTAATTATTTTATTAAATATTTTTAAAAGAATTGTCCCTAATGAAGTAACATGCATGCCTGATATAGCTAGTAAATGGCTTATTCCTATCTTTTGATAAGAAGTTAATACATCACTATTTATATCATCTTTAATACCTATAATAAAAGCTTTAACATAATGACTACTATATTTTAATTTATCAATTCTATTTATAATACTATTTTTAATTTTGTATATAATATCTGTATTTTTACTGATTAAATTAAAGGAATCAATATTAAAAAGCCAATTAATTTTTTGACTTAATAAATATTCTTTAAAATTAAAAATATTGAAAATAGTGTTATTGGAAGGAACATTTAAGCTACCCATCATCTCTATCTTATAACCAGTTTTGTATAATAAAGTAAAATTGTTTTTTTCATCTTCACTTTTAAAATAGTAATACGCTTTTATCTTTTCCTTAGCTTTTATTTCCATTGTTAACTGATTACCATCTATTTCCATATCAGTAATGATACCAATAATACTAGTTTCGATGCCATCATATTCACTATAAACAAGCTTATTTTTAGTAATATAGTATGTCCTACAAATGACAAATAAAAAAAAGACACTTAAAATTATTTTAAATAGTAATTTGATCTTTAATACTTTCAAATGTACTACTACCTATCCCACTAACATTAGTTATTTCTTCAATACTACTAAATAATCCATTTTCTTCACGATATGAAATAATAGCTAACGCCTTTTTTTCGCCAATTCCACTTAGCGTCATTAATTCAGATGCACTGGCTGTATTAATATTTACTATATCACTGGTACTATTAGAATTATCGCTACTTTCAATTTCACCATCATTTGTTATAACCGTATAATAACAACTATTATTAGTAGTATAAATTGTTTTTTGAGCAATGGTTGGAATGATAACAACCATCTCATCACTTAATAGTTTACTTAAATTAATGTTACTTGTATCAGCATCCTCTTTAATACCACCAGCTTTAATAATGACATCGGTTATTCTTTCACCATCATCAAAAGAATAAACACCAGGATTATTAACCGCCCCTTTAATTTCTACTTTATTAGTAGGCCTTATATTTGTTTCATCCAAATAATTTAATTCAAAATCATAATTTATTTCTTCTTCTTTAATTAGAAAATAACTTATTATTATAATAGATAATAAAATAACAGCAAAAATAATAAATTTATATTTTTTAAATAGATCATAAAAAAAGATATTAATATTAATCACCTCATAATATATATATATCTTTTTTAATAAGCTTTTCCTTTAACAATTTTAATTTTTTTGTTAACCATTTCGATATTTACTCTTTGTACTAAAGCTAAAGATGCCATTAAAGCAATAGTAAAGGAGCCACCATATGACAAGAATGGCAATGGTACCCCAGTTAGAGGAATCAGTCCAAACAGCCCCCCTAAATTAATAAATATATGCATAAAAATATAAGTTGACACTCCTAAACAAATATATCTGCCACGGATACTTGATGTTTTACTAGCTATTTTAGTAATTCGGTATAAAACAAATAAATAACCAATAAAAATAGGGATAACTTTTAATAAACCATATTCTTCAGTTATAATAGCAAATACAGAATCAGTATGAGGCTCGGGAATATATGAATATTTTTGTTTACTTTTACCAATCCCAAGTCCAAGTAAACCACCATCATTAATAGCAATAAAACCATTACAGATTTGATAACCACCATTCTCATAATTACTACAAGGATTAATAAAATCAAAACGAGATAATTGAGCTTCTGTAAGTAAATACCCTTGTTTAAAAGAAATTATTAATAATGATAGAGTCGCTAAAACGATAACTAAAATAATAGTTCTGATTTTATCAATTCGTAAAATCGGACCAGTAATAAATAACGTGCCAAAAGTAACAATCATAATTAGCATGGTTCCAAAATCTTTTTGTAAGAAAACAATTGCCGGGATAGCGCAACCAATAAATAAAATAAAACCTATAACATTATAGTGATTGACTTTTTTATCTTTTAAAAAATGGTAGTATTTTTCAAAAAGTAAAGATAAACATACAATCATAATTGGCTTGGATAATTCACTAGGCTGAAAAGTAATACCAGCAATTTTAATCCAGTTAATTGCTCCACGATGTCCACTACCAAATAAAAGTAAAAATACTTGCACAGCTAGTAAAACAATAAAGGCAATAAACCCCAAGTAATAATACTTTTTAGTAGGTAAAACAATAATAATAATACTACCAACAAGACCAATCATTAACATAATTAAATGGCGATAAAAATAATAATATAAAGTAACATCATTAGAAACAGCTTCTCTACTTGAAGCTGTTACAATGTTAAGTAAACCAAAAATAAAAAATATGCTTGTTATTATTAAAAATGGTTTATCCATATCTGCAATATACAAATTAATCTTTTTAATCATTGCCTTCATTTTATCACCTTGCATGTATATCATATCATAATAGTAATATAAAATAAAGATATTAGAAATAATTTTGTATTATCATCCATAAAATAGGTTTTTTTAATAAACATAATAACCATAATATAATACACTATAGTAGAACTAGATTGGAGGTAATAATATGTATTATTATGGAGGATATCAAGGGGGATATGGAACGTGTGGATGTTATCCAAGTTCATGCGGTGGATATGGAAATTCAGGTTTTGGTAGTGGAACAGCCATTGTCCTTGTATTATTCATATTACTCGTAATCGTCCTAAGCTCAAAATCTATAGTTCAATAAAAGGATTAATTCCTTTTTTTCTTGACAAAAACTTAACTATTTGTAATAATATAGATGCAGGAGTTGATGTTTTATGTTTAAAAAACTCGACATTTTAGATGAGAAAGATAAAAGATTACGAAAGATTAGTGATGAAGTCATTTTTCCTATTAGTAATGAAGAAAAGAAACTGATTAAACAAGGTATAAAAGAACTAACATATAGTCAAATTGATAAATACGCCGAAAAATATGATTTAAGACCAGGAATGGGACTAGCTTTCCCACAACTTGGTATAAATAAACGCATAATTATTATTGTTCATGAGGTAAATGAAGGCGAATTTGACAATTATGTTGTTATTAATCCTAAGATTGTCAGTCATTCCGTTGAAATAATAGCTGCTGAAGCTGGTGAAGGATGTTTAAGCGTTAATAGAGATGTTGATGGCCATGTTCCAAGACATGCTAGAGTTTCTATCGAAGGTTTTGATGAAGATGGAAATCCTCTTAAAATAAGAGCTCGCGAAGAATTATCGATTGCGTTTCAACACGAAGTCGATCATTTAAATGGTATTTTGTTTTATGACCATATTGATAAGAAAAAACCATTTTTTGATGAGGGAGAAATAAGATTAATATGAAATTAAAATATTTGTTTAAAAGATTTTATAACATGGATTTCAAAAATATGTTTTCAACAATAAATAAGGTAGAAAGTAAAACTCATAAAAGTAAAATAGTTATTTTTTTTGACATTATTTATTGTGGTTTTAAATATCAAGCTGGATATAGTGATTACTACTTATTTGAAATGTACAAAATGAATCGTAAAGAAAGAAAAACCGTTGTAACGAGAGGTGTAAATAATAGTTTAATAAAATTTTTTAACAATGCTAAATATTGTGATTATTTTAGAAATAAAGTGAAATTTAATCAAAGATTTGACAAATATTTAAATCGTAAATGGTTATATTTAAATGAATATGATGAATTTATTGATTTTATTAAACCATTAAAAGAAATTATTGTTAAACCTATTGATGGAACTTGTGGTAAAAAGATTGAAAAAATAACTATTAAAAATAAAGATTATAATGAATTATTTAATTACTTAAAAACTAATAATTTACTTTTAATTGAAGAAGTTATTAAACAACACGATAAACTAAATAAATTGCACCCTACTTCTATTAATACAATTAGAATCGTAACTATTGCTTATCAAGATAAAGCTACGATATTAACAGCCTTTTTAAGAATTGGTAATGGTAAAGTAGTAGATAACTTTAATAGTGGTGGTATGGTTGCTCCCGTTAATATCAAAACAGGAATAATCCATTTTCCCGCTTTGGACAAAGATGGTCATTTATATAAAAAACATCCTCTTACCAATATAAATATTATTGATTTTAAAGTTCCTTATTTTAAAGAAGCAAAAGAATTATGTATGAGGGCAGCTTTAGAAATACCCGAAATTAGAATGATTGGTTTTGACGTAGCTATTACACCAGATGGTCCTGTTTTAGTTGAAGGAAATGAATTCCCAGGACATGACATCTATCAGTTGCCTCCTCACCGCAAAGGAAATATTGGCTTACTTCCTGATTTTGAAAAATCATTAAAAGAAATTGGAGTTACTAAAAAAATGTTAGACATCTAACATTTTTTATTTTATTTCTTCTAATTTAACACTAACTAGTTTACTAACACCTGATTCTTGCATTGTAATTCCATATAATACATCAGCAAATTCCATCGTTTTTTTCTTATGAGTAATCATAATAAATTGTGTTTTTTGTTTTAAACTTGTCAAATATTCACCAAAACTTGCCACATTAACTTCATCTAAAGCTGCTTCCACTTCATCTAAAATGCAAAATGGTACTGGTCGTGATTTTAGAATAGCAAACAGTAAACTAATAGCTGTGAAAGTTTTTTCACCACCTGATAGTAGAGAAATACTTGTTAGTTTTTTACCAGGAGGAGATGCAATTATATCAATACCTGTTTCAAGTATATTATCTGGTTCGGTTAATTTTAATTCAGCATTTCCACCTTTAAATAATTCTTTGAAAGTTATTTGGAAATTAGTTTTAATTAAATCAAAAGTTTTTTGGAATTCTTCAATCATAATACTATCCATTTCATTGATTATTTCAAGAAGAGTGTTTTCAGCAGCATCTAGATCACTTTTTTGCTTAATTAAAAACTCATAACGTTCACTAATACGATCATATTCAGCAATAGCTCCTAAATTAATTACGCCTAGTTCTTTTATTTGTCTTTTTAAATTAACCACTTTTATCCTAGCTGTATCTTCCTCTATTTCTAAATGATAATCACGATTTGCTTTTTCAAATGTTATATTATAAGTTTCATTTAATGTATTAAGCATTGTATCTAGTTTAACATCCATACGGTTAACTTCAATTTCTAAATCTTTTATCTCTTTATTTTTATTGTTAATAATTCCTGATTCCTTTTTTAAAGAAAATTCATATTGTTCTAAATTTTCATTAATATTTTCTTTTTCTTTATAACTTTGTTCTAGATTATGTTTAACATTATCTAGCTCTTGAACAGCACTATAATATTTTTCTAACACGGTCTCTTCTTCTTTACTTAAATTTTGATTAATAACATTATCAGTGCCAACAATATCTTGCCTAACTGTTTTTATCCTATTATTAAGTAATTCTAAATCACTTTGTTTATTCGCTAAATCATTTTCAATAATCAACTTATCTTTACTTAACAAATAAATTTTATCTTCAATACTACGTACTAGTTCATCATAATTATTAATTTTTTCTTCTAATAACTTAATATCATTTATATTATCATTTAACGCTTTCATATATTTATCTAAATCTTGTTTTTCACTGATAATATTTTTAGATTGATATATATTACCACCTGTAACAGAACCGCCAACATGAAGAAGTTCACCATTAACAGTTACAACACGATAACGGTATTTAATAGCTTTACTTATTATATTGGCATCATCTAAATTAGAGGCAACAATAACGTTACCAAGTTGATTTTTAATAATATTATTATAAATTGGATTGGTTGCCACTAAATTAGAGGCAACATCAATAAAACCTGATATTTTTTCTAATATTGTCATTGTTTCAACGTCTATTCCTTTTGGCGTAATTATATTTAAAGGAAAAAAAGTGGCGCGACCCAAATTGTAATTTTTTAAGTAATTAATAGCTTCTTTAGCATTCTTTTCGTTGTCAACAATAACGTAATTGACAGCACTGCCAAGAGCAATTGAAATAGCTATCTCATAACCGATATTTATTTCAATAACATTGCCAATTGTATTATGGATACCTTGTAATTTGGGATTATTAATAACATTTTTTACACCACTAGGTAATGATGAATTATTTTCAATACTATCTCTTAAACTATCAATTTTATTTTGAATAAATACTTGTTTTCGAAGTTTATCACTAATGTTATTATCAACAACTCTTTTATTTAATTGTTCATCAGAGAGTTGTTTATTAAATTTTGAGATATCAATTTCACTCTGTTCTAAGTCTTTTTTTAAACTAGTTAATTTATTATCTACATTATTAATATCATTAATTAATTGTAATTCTTGTTCTTTTAATATAATAATGTTATTATGTAGTTTAACATCGTCTACTTCATATTGTTTACGCTCTAAAATAATCTTTTTTTGACCATTAATTTGTTCAACTAAACTTGTATATTCTATTTGTTTTTGATTTAATAAACTTATTTCTTTATCTATATTATTCAAAGATAATTTGTATTTTTCTATTTCGGTTTCATATGTTGTATTATTTGTTAAAGTGGTAATTAATTCTTCATTTAATTCATCTATTTTTTGTTTATTTGTTTGATATTTAGTATTCATAAGATCTATATCGTGAGCAATTAAAGCTATTTCAATATTAGTTAATTCTACATTAGCTTTTTCATATTCTAAAGCTTTCGTTTTTTGTTCTTTTAGTGGCTCGATTTGGACTTCTAATTCATTTATAATATCATTAACACGGTTCATATTATCATGAGTTTTATCTAATTTACGAAGAGCTTCTTCTTTTCTTTTTTTATATTTTAAAACCCCAGCTGCTTCTTCAAAAATAACTCGTCTGTTTTCTGGTTTACTTGATAATATTTCTTCTATTTTACCTTGTGATATAATGTTAAAACTTTCTTTAGCAATACCACTATCTAATAAAATATCCGTTATATCTTTTAATCTACATTTTTCACCATTTAAATAATATTCATTTGTTCCATCACGATATACACGTCTTTTGATGGCTACTTCTTCAAATAAAGATGGTAAATATTTATCTGTATTATCAAAAATTAATGTTACACTAGCTACATTTTGAGCATTACGAGATTTACTACCGGAAAATATAACATCGGTCATTGCACCGTCCCCACGAAGCGATTTAACAGATTGTTCCCCTAGTACCCATCTAACAGCATCAACAATGTTACTTTTACCACTACCATTTGGTCCAACAATACCAGTAATACCATGTCCTAATTCAATATTAATTTTATCAGCAAAAGATTTAAAACCATGACTTTTTATTTCTTTTAAATACATAATCCCACCCTCAAACTATATTAATTATACTATAAAAAGCCTTATATAACAAGCAAAAGTATCGATATAATTATTAAAATAATGTATATTATAGGTATTGAATTTGGTCATATCAACTTTACAGCACGTATTATATTTATTATATTCTCTTAATTAATTAAAAAACTCTAATCCATGATTAGAGTCAGTAAATATTTTATACATTAAACGTCACAGTCTTTTCCAAACTTCCATCAAATTGCATTTAAAATTTATAAAATATTTTTACATAATAAATTTTTTTATTTTTATTGTTTCATTATTATTATATATAAATTATTCAATCAGAAAGTTAGCGCGTGTTTATATTATCTTTACTTTTTTCATAATTAATAATTTGACTAATTATTCTAATGTATTTAATTATATATTCCTGTTTTCCTAAATCAATTTCATATCTTGAAACTATTTTTTCAATATCACTTTGTTGTAACAAATCTAATTTGAAAGCAATATCTGTGACAACATCACGATATTCATGCACTATATATGTTATTATTTTATCTACGCTAAAGCTCTGTTTGCCAATGCAACATTTATGGATTTTAAATAACTTATATCCTTTAAAAGCCATAGCATTATCATAAGAGGGGGCCAATCTAAATTTTTCTCTTTTTTCATCAAAAAGAATACCAACGTTACCTAAGTGTCTATCAAAATTACCAATAATACAATCCCCTAAAATCATTCTTATATACGCTTTTTTTATTTGAGCTAAATCAGAAAATGAAATTTTATATAAATCATGTTCAAAATGAAAAAACATTTGCTCAAAGCATAAACCTATTTCTTCATAAATTGAACCTTTTTTAATATCTTTCCATTCTATAAC
The DNA here is from genome assembly GCA_028693965.1 of Bacilli bacterium. Classification (GTDB taxonomy): domain Bacteria; phylum Bacillota_I; class Bacilli_A; order RF39; family UBA660; genus JAQUUG01. Next base: position 999 of record JAQUUG010000036.1, on the reverse strand, counting down.
TATATCATATAAACTTTCACTTTCTGTTTCAAAACTATCTATTATACAACAATTTTTTAAATTATTAATTCCTAATTCAACATTAATACAATCTATTTCTAAATAGTTTAATATATCAGAAGCTAACTTTTCCATAATGTCGTAGTCACAATCAGAAGGGTATGTTTTTACCAATTTTTTTATAACATCATAAATCCAATACTTTCCATTATCACTGCCACGGTGTTCCTGCATATAAACATCATATTTTGTTATATCTATTCTATTCATTTTTTATTAACATCCGTTCTAAGACGAATTTTAATTCGATCTGTTGCTAATTCAGCATCACTATCTTCTAAATTGTGATTAGAACCTTTGGGCAATCTTATGTAAAATGTTTGAAATAATTCATTTGAATAATATATTTTATTTATGTCTGGAAATTCTATAAATGGTCTAAATCCGTTATTTATAGATTCATAAATTTGATTTTTTTCATATCTAAATATATATCTTCCATCATAAGCTAATATCCCTATAACATAAGTTTTTATATTTTTATAATCTATCCATGTTATCTCAAAAATTTTCATTTTTTACTTCCTCCAAATTATTTTATATCAATTGTAGTATGATTTTTCTTATACTATTAAATTATACCATATATTTAATCCCTATAAATTTTTTATTTTTAATTTCAATAGTTATATTATTAACATTTTGCACGTCATTGCATAAATAACTAAGCGACAATAAAATAAAGATAATTGTTTTTAATAAATACATGTAATTTGAACTTACATTTGATTAAATATGAAACTTTATTAATAAGGTTCTTTATCATAAAAAAACCTTTAAAATTCTTTTTAAATATACTTAAACACATTTGCGTTTTTTTATTTAGTGTGAACTTTAAAAGTATTTAATAGTTTTTCATCCTTATAATTTATATATTATTTATCTTCTTTACGACTAATTGACCATTGAATACCAATTACAGCAATTAACATTGCAGTA
>JAQUUG010000035.1 GCA_028693965.1 Bacilli bacterium | reverse complement strand
TGGCTGTTTTGCTTATCTTTTAGCCAGAAATAGGAGTCAATGCGTTGTTGCCCGAAGTTCACAAAGGTATCGGGTAAGACTGCTATGATTATCTGTGCTGCTTTCTTCCATTTGTTTAACATTTGTTGTATCTAAATATGTAATCCCCAAAATAAATAATGAAAAGATAATAATTACTTTGTTTTTTAATAATTCTTTCATAATCTTTTCCTCCTTAACTGCATTAATCATAACACGTACGTTTGTTCGTGTCAATACTTTTTGCAAACATTTGTTTGACTTTTTTTACAAAATATGGTAAACTGTATACATAATGTAAAAGGAGGTTATATTATAATGCCAGATTTAACAAAACGACAAGAAGAAATTTTTAATTATATAAAAGAATATATTTTATCACATGGATATCCCCCAACAGTTAGAGAAATTGGTAAAGCTTTAGGTGTTTCCTCACCAGCTACTATTCATGCTCATTTAAATAATTTAGAAGAAAAAGGTTTTATAAAAAAAGAAGAAACTAAAAACAGAGCTATTGAATTATTAGTTGATAATAAACCTATATCTAATAATGATATGGTTATCGATGTTCCACTACTTGGTAAAATAACAGCTGGTAATCCTATTGAAGCTATTGAAAATCCTAGTGAATTGTTTTCATTACCTGCCTATTTAGTTCCTAATAATAAAGATGTTTTTACTTTACTTGTTAGTGGTGAAAGTATGATAAATGCCGGCATTTTTGATGGTGACATTATTATTGTTGAAAGACAAAATACCGCTCGTAACGGTGAAATTGTAGTAGCTATGACAGATGAAAATGAAGTTACTCTTAAAACGTTTTATAAAGAAAATGGTTATATAAGATTACAACCAGAAAATGATACTATGGAACCTTTTATTTTATCTAATGTTAGTATCTTAGGTAAAGCTATAGGTTTATATCGTAAGTTTTAATATTTAAGTATTTGAAAAAGAGTCATATCAGCAATATGGCTCTTTTTGTTTTGTAAAAATATTATTCAATTGTTAAAACTTGACGGAAAGAATGACCGCCATATGACTTTCCCGTGCTGGAACCAAACGAAAATATACCATTATTTGCCCCATATCCCCAATTTCCACCACGAGTAAACCATGGATAAGATAATTGAATCATGTGTGAGCAATCATGATACCAGGAACTTACATATATAGTACTTCCGCTATTTTCAATTGTACTTTTCCCAAAATTGCCTAGTTCAATAGTCGCATCTCCTAGTTTTCCTCTTGAATAATCCACTGATGATGTTCCATATGCATATAAGTCATAATATTTACTATTTGGAAAATCTATGCCATTAGTTATTTCTATTATACTTCCATCTTGGCTATCACAAGTTGAACATCCAAAATTTCCATTAAATCCAGAATTATATAAAATGTTTCTGCCTGATAATGGAGTATCTGTGTCAGTCGAATCTTCTACAACAGCCACGACATATTCCCATGATCCCCCAGACATATCATAGATACCGGTGATATTCCCAGTTGTGGAAGCTAAATAACCTATTTCGGTATTATATGCATTTGCACATCCACTATATCCAGCAGTTATATATCCTGTTACTGGTTCACTTGACGCCGCACATCCCGTTGTATAAGTAGAACTATTGTTATATCTAATTTCATCATTTATTCCATATTTGCTATGAGATAGATATGCAACTGCTCCCCATTCCATATTCTTCATCATATGAGCATCTACTTCACTTGATACTAAGCCGTATATGTTTCCGACTATTTCTATACTTCTGCTTAAAGTAAACATGGTACTGACATCTAAATTTCTAAGAGAAGTTGTATTTGGTAATATTGTTACTTTATCTGTTGTTCCAGTTGTTTCAAATTTTCCTACCCAAATACCATTTAAGTCTTCAGTCCCAAAGGTAAAAGCTGGGTGTGTTAACCATTCTCCAGTACTATCTCCTTGTGATTTAGTAGTAGTATTACTTTCAAAGACTATTTCAATTGTTTGTTCATTACTTTCTGGTTCACTTGTGGTATTTACTGTATAATTACTTCCATCATTCCATATCTTATATTTATATCTTGGTATCCAGACATAGTAACTTAAGATATCTTCTGCTGCAATTATTGTTCCTGCTTCCGCAATTTCATATGTACTTCTGCTTGTCTCATTTACTAAGATGGCATTCGCCCACTCTTTATCTTCATAATCATACCATTTATTTTCAGTGTCAGCTTTTTTAACTGTTCCATCGCTTTCGATAATAACAGCTATCATGCCTTCACTAAGTTCTGGATCAGTTCCATTTAAAACGGTTTCAGCATAATCTGGCATTATGCAGTCTTCTGCATTTATTTTGGAGGTTGTTACTTTACTTGCGGCATAGCTTTTAGTCGTGCAGTAACCTTTACTATAAAAAGCTATCGCCACATTACTGTCTTCATTTATTAACATTCTACCACTACTTGGATTACTTCCTTTATAATTTATTTCAACATTACCTGATACTAGAGTTCTTTCCCCATCAGTATAACTATATTCGGTTAATTCTGAAGTTGTATCACTTATCAAACTAGCAGCATATCCTTGCTCCGCTGCGTTTATTATTGCATAACTACTATCTTCAAAAGCTCCTATTTGTGCTTCATTTATTATATTCATAATTAATGGTGTGGCAATTAAAGCGATAATAGCTAAAATAACAATAACTGCTAGTAACTCTATTAACGTAAAACCCTTTTTCATACAAATACTTCCCTCCTATTTATCTAGTTTGATTATACAAAAAAATAGCGCTTTATGTCAAGCACTATTTAAGCATATATACTATTATCAAGCAAAGAAATTAAGAAAGATTAAAAATCCTAAAAAGATTGTTGTCATGACAATACCATGAGTTTGTTCTTCCATATTTGTTTTATATTTGACTCCTAAAGCTATCGAAATCAAAAGTCCTCCTATTAAACCACCAATGTGAGCCACATTATCAACACCTGTTGAAATATATCCTAAGAAAAGATTTAAAAAAATTAAAGGTAATATTTGTGATCTAATTGTAGAACCAAGGTAAACACGGTAATGATACCCAAAGTAAAGTAATGAACCCAGTAATCCAAATATTGCGCCACTAGCTCCAGCACCAATAACATTAGTAGAAAATAATATTGACAATAAATTACCAGTGATAGCGCTAAATAAATAAATGATTAAATATTTAACCGGTCCATAAAAACCTTCTAATTGTTTACCAATAATATATAAAGCATACATATTAAATGTTAAATGAAGTAAACCAATATGTAAAAAGGCACTAGAAAGTAAACGGTAATACTCACCATTTTTAATAAAAGGACCATAACTAGCTCCAAAATCAAGTAAAGTATTACTATCATAACTACCATTACCAAATAAATACATCATAAAAAAGATTAAAATATTTAGGGTTATTAAACCATAAGTAACATAAGCCTTCTTAGGTTTAAAAACGTCTTCAGCTTTTTTAGAATCAATAATATTTTTTTTGTTAATTTCTTCGGTTAGTTTCATAAATAAAGCCCCACCTTTTTCTTTAAAATTTGTTTTTTTAGTAATGGTAGGAAAGACTTCCATCACATTAGGATGTTTTTCTAAATCACTTATTTTAGTAATCTTAATAGAATTAATATGCTCAACCGGTGTTTCTAATTTATCTTCATGAACATTATCACCTAAATTTAAAAATATATTTAAAGCATCAGCATTATAAGAAAATGTTTTCTTTTTAATATTTTTTAAGATTTGTTTAGTTCGAAACAAATCATAATCAAGTTGTTCATCATTATGAATGTAATTGGTAGAAATACGAATTATTTTGTAATCACTATCCATATTTTCAAGCCAAATTTCATCTTTAGCTCCATGTAAAACAACAGGATTATAATCATATTCTGTAATGAAATAATGAAGTAATTTTATTACTATCTCATCATTACCTTTTAATGTCATTTCATTCATATTAACACCTCCATATTATTTATTTTTAAATTGATTTAAAATATTTATAAAAGATTCTGGTAAAGGTGAATCAAACTTTATAAATTCTTTTGTACTTGGATGAATAAATCCTAACTCTTTAGCATGCAAGCATTGCCCTGAATCATCTATTAACTTTCTTCTACCATAAACAGGATCATTAACAATTGGATGTTCAATATAATTCATATGTACCCTTATTTGATGAGTACGTCCTGTTTCTAGACTAAGTTCAATTAATGTAGCATCTTTATATCTTTCTAGAACTTTAAAATGGGTAATAGCGTTCTTACTATTAGCATCTGTTACAGCCATTTTTTTACGATTTTTAGCATCTCTACCTATAGGAGCATCTATTGTACCTGTATCATGATCAATAACGCCCCAAACTAGAGCCACATATTTTCGGTAAGTTGTTTTTTCTTCTAACTGTTTTGCTAAAAGTTCATGAGCTTTATTGTTTTTAGCAATCATTAATAAACCTGTTGTATAAGCATCAATACGGTGTACTATCCCTGGTCTAAATTCGCCGTTGACATCGCTGAGTTTCTTAGAATGGTATAAAAGACCATTTACTAAGGTATGATTATTATTTCCTAAAGCTGGATGAACAACAACACCATTAGCTTTATTAACAATAATAACATCATTATCTTCATAAACAATATCTAAAGGCATATCTTCAGGAACTAAATCTAATTGTTTTAGTTCTGGTTCTTTTAATGTAATTAAATCATTTTCTTTTATTTTATAACTGTTTTTAGTCATAACATTATTTACTAAAACATTACCATCTTTAATAAGTTCTTGAATCTTACTTCGACTAAAATCGGTATTTGCCATTAAAAAGCTATCAATACGTTTATTGGCATTTATAGTATCTATTTTATATTCTTTCATGACTTTCTCCTTTGTATATTATAATTATTAACATAAATGTTGCGATAGTAATACAAATATCGCCAAAATTAAAAACGGGAAAATTATAACCAAAAATATTAAAATCAAAGTAATCAATCACATAACCATAAATAATGCGATCAAGTAAGTTACATATAATTCCACCAATTAATAATGAATATACTGCTACTTCCAAATTGTTAAGTACTTTCCCTTTGATAAAAAGATAATAAATCATTATTATCGATGTTATAGCGATGGTAATAAAGAAAAAACGATTGCCAGCTAATATACTAAAAGCAGCTCCATTATTTTGAACATAGGTTATTCTAAAAAAATTATTAATTATTGTTTTACTTTCATAAAGCATAAAATTATTCACTACAAAATATTTTATGATTAAATCAATAATTAGAATACTAATTAAAATAATAATTGCTTTCTTTTTCATTAAATCACCATTAATATTTTACCACATTTTTAATTAAAATCATAGAATTAAAAAAGGTCAAAAAACTTTTATTTTTTTAACCTCATTTTACCATCATCAAATTCATATATAAAATCAGCCATTTTTTCAACATCTTCTTTTATATGAGTTGCAATAATAATAATTTTACCTTCTTTTTTATAATTTAAAAAGATTTCTCTTAATTTTTGAACTGTCTTTTCTTCAACACCATTAAATGGTTCATCAAAAATCATTAAATCAGGACTTTCCATTATTACTTGCGCAATACCTAATTTTTGTTTCATGCCTAGAGAATATTTATAATAACTTTTATTCATATCTTTTGTTAAATTAACCATATCAAGATATGTCAAAATAAAAACTAATGTAAAAATACATTAGTTTTTCAAATTATTTAGCTTGATTTAATGCGTTAGATACAGCTTCATAATATGAATCAATAGCAATTGTAACACCGGCCACTGAATCAGTTTCAGTTTCATCAGTATCTGACCAAGTAATCCAATCTAATCCTTGTTCTTCTACAATTTTATCTTCTAAAAGGTTTATTTCTTCATACCATTCATAACCAGCTTCTGAAGATGATTTCATACCATAATCATCACCTAAAACTTTTTTAGTAGTATTAACATTATCACTAACATAAGTAGCATCTATAAAAACAGAAGCTATCTTACCACTTTCATCAACGTAAACAACAGCAGTTGAAACATAACTCCTACCATATGATTCATAAACGCTAGATGAACCAAAATAAGTTCCTTCCTTATAATCCCCAGTAACAGCTGTACAACCAGTAACCAAAACTAAACCCATTAAAGCTAAACTTCCTAATAATTTTTTCATTAAACATCTCCCTTTATTTTTATAACTAAATTATAGCCTATTTTGTTTAATATTGCAATCTTTTTTGATATAAATTTACTATTTCTTTACTAAAATAACCAACCAAAATACCTGAAGGTAAACTAAAAAGCAAGATAAATGGTAAATAATAAATCATATTAATATTAAAAAATAAGATTGCTATGATAATTTGACCACAAGAATGACTTATCGCTCCTATTATACTAATACCAATTATCGATAATGGTGTTATTTTTCTAAATAAAGCCATCAAAACAACACTTAATATAGTACCACTTAAACTAAAGAAAAAAGTAGTGCTAAAAAGTCCAGTTCTAAGAATGCCTACTAAAATAACTTTTAAAATGCCAAGCGTAAAGGCATCTTTAAAGCCATAGATATATAATACTGCTAAAACCATCATATTAGCTAAACCAATTTTAAAACCAGGAATAATGCCATTAAAAAGAGGAATCAAAGTTTCAATCATACTTAAAACAACTGAAAAGGCTAAAAACATAGCTAACCGAACTGTTTTTTTTAAATCATTGTCATAATTCAGCATCAATATCACTACTACTTTCTATTTTTACAACTATTTTGTTAGGAAGGCAGATAATTGTTTCATATGATTCACTAATATATCCTTGTTTAGAACATAAATGATAAGGACTATTTTCGCTTTCAACTTTGATTTTACCATCTAAAGTTTTAAATGTTACTTCACCATTAAAACCAGTAACGGTATATTTTCTTTCTTCTATAATACTTAAATCAATAGTTAGTACTTGCTCATTATCATAATAAACAACTGCTATTTTAGGATTATTATCACGGTTTAAATAATAAAAATCAAATCCTAAAATACTAATAAATAAAACAACAATAACTAACTTAATATCATTTTTATTCATAATTACTAAAACCAGAACTTCTAATTACTTCGTTATCGTTATCATACCATACAGCCTCAACGCCATCCATACTCTCAACTAAGTTTTTCCCATCTTCAATCGGCATTAAAAACAAAGTGGTTGATAAAATATCAGCTAAAGCACTATCTTTTGATACAACACTAACGCTTTGCATATATGAACTTGGAAATAAAGTGTTCGGATCAATAATATGATTATATGTTACTCCATCATATTCATAATACCTTTCATATCCACCACTTGTACTAACTGCCGTATTACTAATTTTTAAAACAATATTACCAACAATATCATCATTAGGTTTCCTAATAGCAATTCGATATAAATCATCATGATAAGTATCTCCTAAAACAATATGTCCTCCTGCATTAATCAAGTAACTATCAAATCCATTTTCTTCTAAAAAGTCTTTAATAATATTTGTAACATAACCTTTAACAAGAGATCCTAAATCAATACTAGGATGGTTATTTAATATTTGATTGTCATCAGTTAAAACGATATCATTAATATCAGTACTGCCACTATTTTTTAGTTCTTCCAAAGTTGGAACACCCGTTCCTGCTTCACGGTATTTTTTCCATATATCAATAACATGACCTAAATTAATATTAAGTAATCCATCTGTCTCATCATACATTTTAATGCCATAAGCAATCATATTATATAATCTTTCATCTAAAGTAATATATTCTATATTATCTGTATTATTATTTATATAATATAAATTATTAATACCATTATAGGCATTATATCGATCAGATAACTCATGATATTCACTTAAAATTTGATCAATTTCCGTAAACATTTCCTCTACTTTACTCGCGTCACTATTACTGTATATTTTAATATTAAAATATGTATTCATATAAGTATAATCTTGCGAATAACTTGTTAGATTTTTACCTCCCATATTTAAAAAAGCTATAATTATCAAATTAATACCTAAAATTATAAATAGCATAATAAGAATTATCTTTTTTTTCATTTTATATTCAACCATCTTTCTTTACATACAGATTATTATTCTTTTACAATTCAAACATTTATTGAACTATATAAATTATAACACAAAATGACACTATTTTTAAAGTGTCATTTTGTGTTAATAAAATTAATTTTTAATAAATATATATTTATTATGAAATAAATTGAACTTTTCACTTAATATTATGAATTGTTAGGAGTTAAAGATATATCAAAATTAAAAAGTTCTTGAATCTTTACTTGCGCTTGTGATAAAGTATAATCACCGCCTGAAGTGAAACTGATTTTTTCAAGTGTTTTATTTTTAGGCTTAATTAGTATATATACACGTGGGTAATTTCCTATACCACTATCAGCTCCGCTTAATATGTTGTATGTGTTTGGAAAAAAATAATTTCCAACGTGCGAATTACCTATCAAAACAAGAGGTTCAATATATTCAAGTGATACAGCTTCTGTTATTGTTAAATAATCAGTGTCAGTAAATTTTATTTTAAAATTATTAATTTGTGGCGAATATGCAATACCTGTATTTCCAAAATTAATAAATAAATAAAACCAATTATTATTACTTATAGGTGAAATAGAAATATCATTTTCTTCATTAATCACACCATAATATAACTGTATAATATTTCCCTCATCAAACGGTCTTAAACATCTTGTAAAATTATAATTACTATTAGAATCAAATGTTGAAGATGATACACACCAATTACCTAAATCAGTTGTTGCATCATTCGTAGTATAAAGTTTTAGTGAATCCTTGCCAGCAACTGTTGGTATACTATCCCCATAATTTACTATCAATTCTTTAGAACTACTCATTAATAATGTTTCTAGTTTAAAGTTATTAATAACATTTAAATTACTATCAATCGTAAACATAATGGCATCACTATTTCCTAAATTAAATGATTCCATATCATTATCTAAAGAAAAGCTTGAACCTGCTAACACCAATTTATCATTAATATAAGCTTCGCCAAATATATAATCACTTTGACTACCGCCATAAGTAATATTTGATAATACATTACCACTTAAATCCATTTTAACTATTAATCCATCATAATCAGATAATGATGTTTTAGATATATTTTGTAAATTGCCATCAATTGAATTAGTATACCCAGATATTATTAATTGATTGTTATTTAATAATATATTGTTTAATTTATCTGTACCACTACCACCTATGACTTTTTTCCAAATAACTGATAAGACATCATTTTCAGCAGCTTCCGCTCCTTTACTAAATTTTACTACAATTGCATCATCCAAGCCTTTTGATAATCCAGACATATCAGTATCATTTGAACTCGAATATCCCACTACAATGTAACCATCACTAACTTCAATAGCATCATAAAATACTTCTGCGCCATCAGTACCTCCAAATATTGCCTTGTTAATTATAGAACCATCATCACTATCAACAATAAGCATTGTTGCATCAGAATTACCTTTGGCACCAATTTTAATATCTGTCATATCACCATCAATTGATTGACTATATCCTACCAGTATAATATTCCCATTACTATCTAATAATCCGCCCATAGCTAATGCATAATATTTTCCACCATAAGTATTCTTCCATATTTCATCAAAATTACTATCTAATTTAATTGAATATTGTAAATTATTGCCACTAGATAATACATTCCTACCATATCCAATAATATAATAATACCCATCTGAATATAATATTTTTCTAGCAACAGACTCAGTGCTACTTGTTGCATTTGTCACAATTTTTTTATTTATTATAATTCCATTATAATTATATTTTACTAAAATACTATTTCCTATAGTAGCTTCCTTGTCACCCATATCTGCCATATCTTCATCTTGTGATGTACTTGAGCCCACTACAACATAGCCGCTTCCATCATTTACAACACTATAAAAATAATCGTTACTTGTTCCACCAAAATTATGACTCCATTCTTCTAAACCATTACTATCATATTTTACTATTATAGCGTCATAATTTAAAGTATCACCATATCTCGTGTTATCACTAAAAGTGGTAGAATTAGAATATCCTACAGCTAAATACCCACCATCACTTGTTTCAATAACATCGTAAAATTCATCTAGATAATCTCCTCCATAGTTAACATAACTAGAATCAACAAGCAAGTTTTCACCATTACCACAGTCTAAATAAACCATGTAATCATAGTCTTCCTGTGTTTTCTCTACCTTAACATATCCCACACATGATTCACCGGAGGTATTTTTAATACTTTTAATGTACCCGTCTTCTAGTTCACTTAGCTGAATATAAGCTTTTTCTCCTACTTCTAGAGTGAAGTCTTCTATATTACTTACCACATATAATTCCGAAGCTTTAATAATTGATTTTTTAGTTGCTTCTAAACTTCCCTCTTTAGCTTCCTTTATAACGCTTAATATTTGTGGCGTTAAGATAAGAGCAATAACAGCTAGTATCACAATTACCGCTAATAACTCTATTAATGTAAAACCTTTCTTTTTTATTGCTTTTATAGCAAAGTTATGATTATTTTTCAAGCAAATACCTTCCTTCTAATTATTATACTTTGATTATACAAAAAAACAGCATTGTTTGTCAACACTGTTTTAATTATTTAACATATTGCTAATAAAAATATATACAAATGAGTTTTCAACATCAAAAAAAAGTAGATAAAATCTACTCATTAACTGTTGTTTTTGCTTTTTTATTATAAATTTCAGTATAAAAAGCACGCCATATTTTGGCCACATTTTCTTTACTATAATAATCGCTTATTTCTTTAGATGTTTTAGCACCTTTTGACATCATATCTTTATCAGCTCTAAGCATTCTAATTTTATCAGTAAAGCCTTCTATGTCACTGGCTTTAAAATATTTATGAAATAATATATCTTCATATAATTCTAAATCTCTAAGTAATAATGGTTTTTCCGTGTTAACAGCCTCTAAAATAGCCATTGGAAATAATTCATTAAATGATGGCATGAATAATAAATC
>JAQUUG010000093.1 GCA_028693965.1 Bacilli bacterium | reverse complement strand
ATTGATTATAAATTACAATGTACGCAATCAATATCAAAAGTACAATAATTGTTATAAGTAAAATACTAAGAAAAACTTCCATACTATCACCAAGATAATTATATCAAAAAAAACTTATATTATCAATTGTTTGGAACAAATTCCTGACTATAATTAATTCTTTCATCAAAGCGGATATAATTAACATAAATCATTAATAATAAAAACCATTTTCCTGTTGCTGGTTCACTTAAAATAATATGGTCACGTCCCGATTGTTCAATGATACCACTAAATACTTTATCGCGCCAGTCAACAGCATCGGGAAAAGTCATATAAACATCGACTTTTTTTCCTTTATTCAATCTTAGTATATTTTCTATATAAGATTGTTCTAGTGGTAAATCAGGATTATTATTTACGCTACTTTGATTAGGAATTGGCGTTGTTCCTGAATAAATAGGATTACCAGGAAAAGTCGGATTACTGTAAAAATTACCGTTATTCATTTTATCATCCTTTCTCTAAAAATATATTATAAATATATTAAAATTATGATATAATTTATGTTAGGAGGACATAAATATGAGAGTTAATATTGGTGTTTCAGCTCGTCATGTACACTTAAATGCAGCAGATTTTGCTACTTTATTTGGTGATGAAGACTTAAAAGTAATAAAGAAATTATCACAACCAGGTGAGTTTGCCTCAAATCTGAAGGTAACTTTGCAAACGGAAAAAGATGAATTAACTAATGTACGTGTTTTAGGACCAATCCGTGCTTATACACAAGTTGAAATATCTAAAACAGATGCCTTTAAATTGGGACTTAATCCTCCAATTAGAGACTCTGGAGATATAAAAGGAAGTAGTCCTATTACTGTCATTGGAACTAAAGGAACATTATTTTTAAATGAAGGGTGCATTATTGCAACAAGACATATTCATTTAACCAATGAAGATGTATTAAAATATAACTTAAAAGATTTAAAAAAAGTAAGTGTTAAAGTTGGAGGCATAAAAGGTGGTATTTTGAATAATATTACACTAAAAGTATCAGATAATTATGCCTTTGAATTACATCTAGATACCGATGATGCTAATGCTCATTTGATAAAGCAAGGAGATACTGGAGAAATATTGATAGGGGGCGAATATGAAGAATCAATTTAAAATATGTAATCGTTGTCGTGCTACTAATATTGAAACATTAAAACCGCGTTTAGAAGAATTAGATAGTGATGCTGAAATTATTGTTGGTTGTCAAAACATGTGTGGAATTGGTGCTGTCAAATCATTTGCAATAGTTAATAATATGCCAATTATTGCTGCTAACGAAGATGAATTAGTTGATAAGATTAAAGAAAAAATTAATAAATAGTGCTTGACATAAAGTACTATTTTTTTGTATAATCAAACTAGATAAATAGGAGGGAAGTATTTGTATGAGAAAAGGTTTTACATTAATTGAGTTACTAGCTGTTATTGTTATTTTAGCTATTATCGCTTTAATTGCCACACCACTAATTATGAATATTATAAATGAAGCGCAAATAGGAGCTTTTGAGGATAGTAGTTATGCAATAATAAATGCAGCAGAGCAAGGATATGCTGCTAGTTTGATAAGTGATACAACTTCAGAATTAACCGAATATAGTTACAGTGATGGAGAAAGGACTCTAGTAGCAGGTAATGTGGAAATAAATTATAAAGGAAGTAATCCAAGTAGTGGTAGAATGTTAATAAATGAAGATGGGAATGTGGCGATAGCTTTTTATAGTAAAGGTTACTGCACAATTAAAAGTTATGCGGCAAGTAAAGTAACAACCTCCAAAATAAATGAAGAAGAATGCATTATGCCAGATTATGATGAAACCGTTTTAAATGGAACTGATCCAGAACTTAGTGAAGGCATGATAGCTGTTATTATCGAAAGCGATGGAACAGTTAAAAAAGCCGACACTGAAAATAAGTGGTATGATTATGAAGATAAAGAGTGGGCAAATGCCATTTTAGTAAATGAGACAAGCAGAAGTACATATGAAAGTGCAGAAGCAGGAACAATAATTGCAGCAGACGATATCTTAAGTTACTATGTCTGGATACCAAGATATAAATACAAGATATGGAATGATGGAAGTGAGTATACAGTAAATACCACAAGTGAACCAGAAAGTAATGAACAAACAATTGAAATAGTCTTTGAAAGTAATACTACAACTAAGTCAAATGGAGATAGTACTGGAGAATGGTTAACTCATCCAGCGTTTACTTTTGGGACTGAAGAATTAAATGGGATATGGATTGGAAAGTTTGAGACAACGGGAACGACAGATAAAGTAACAATATTACCAAATACAACTTCTCTTAGAAATTTAAATGTCAGTACCATGTTCACTTTAAGCAGAAGCTTAGAAGCAACAAACAATATCTATGGCTTAATTTCAAGTGAAGTAGATACTCATATGATGAAGAATATGGAATGGGGAGCAGTAGCTTATCTATCTCATAGTAAATATGGAATAA
>JAQUUG010000034.1 GCA_028693965.1 Bacilli bacterium | reverse complement strand
CCACTTCTAGTTGGAGTCATTGGTCCATCACCATTAATATTATCATTACAATCAATCATTTTCCCCTTGTGATGAGCAGCTATTGAAATACCACCACCTAAATGACAAACAATTAAGTTTAAATCCTTATAATCTTTTTTAATTGATTTGGCATATCTAATAGCTACTTCTTTTTGATTTAGGGCATGAATTCGTGATTCGCGATAAATATTTGGCATTCCCGTAATTCTAGCACTTAAAATAAATTCATCAACATCAGGAGGATTAACACAGAAGGCTCTTTTATGATATTTATCAGCTAGATTTTTAGCAATAACAATGCCAAGAGCTGCTGGATGTTTAACAATGCGCATAGCATAAGCATCATTATACATTAAATCATTTATTTCATAAGTACCACTACGACAGGGTTCTAAGCTACCTCCTCGTCCTGAAAAAGCATCAATTGTATTAATATCAATGCCTTCTTTTGCAAGTAAATCTATAACCATATTAAGTCTAAATTCATATTGATCTGCAATTTCAGCAAATTTAGCTAAATCTTCATTACTATGTTCAATTGTTTGTTTAAAAACTATTTTGTCATTATCAAACAAGCCAATTTTAGTACTAGTACTACCAGGATTTATCGATAAAACACGATATTTATTTTTCGTCATTTTTAAGTTCTCCTGCTCTTACAACAGAAAAAATAATATTGCCAACTAATTCAGAAACAGGAGCCCCTCTTGAGCAATCACTACAAATTAATCTAAATCCTTGTAATAACGGTCCATAAGCGTCAGCGCCACCAAATCTTTGCACTAATTTAACGCCAATATTACCAGCGTTTAAATCAGGAAATATTAGAATATTAGCTTTTCCAGCCACTTTTGATTCTCTTTTAACTTTTTTTAAAGCTACTTCTGGAATGATTGCAGAGTCAAGTTGAAATTCACCATCAATAGCTAAATCCGGTCTTCTTTCATTAGCAATTTTTAAAGCTGTTACAACTTTATCAACTAGTTCTCCACTGCCAGAACCACAAGTTGAATATGAAAGCATAGCACATCTTGGTTCCCATCCTGTAACAGACTTAATTGTTTCACAAGTCGTAATCGCAATGGAAGCAAGTTGTTCAGCTGTTGGATTAGGGCAAACTGCGCAATCTGCTAAAGCAATCATATTTGAACCATCAGCAAATTTAAAATTCGGTAATTCTGCTATACCTACACTCGATATGACATCACTTGCATCTTTTAAACCAACAATCGTTTGTGCCGCTAAAATAAAATCACCTGAAGTATTTAAAAAACCTCCAAAAGTAACGTCGGCATCTCCTACAGCTTCCATCATTAAAGCAAAATATAAAGGATCTTTCATTCTTCTAAGCAAAGACTTTTCTCCAAAAATGATATTTGGTAACTTTAAATATCTATTTAAAATGTTTTGCTTATATTCTTCATTTGTAATATCAATATATTCAAAATTAGTATCATCAATATTATTTTTAGAAACTAAATCTTTTATTTCACTAGGATTACCAACAACAATGACTTTACCATAACCATTTTTAGCTACTTCATTCATAGCTTCTAGCATTTTTTTATCGCCTGCTTCTGGAAATGCTATTTTCTGAGGATTTTGTTTTGCTTTTGCTTTTACATAATCCATTAAATTATTATTCATTGTGGCCTCCTATCTATAGACATATTCTCCATCTTCATATTTTGGTGGAATAACTGGTACTAATAAATATGATTCATATTTACCACCAGTATGAATAGTATGCTCCCCTTTATTATCAGTAAACCAAACAAGTGGTTCAAACCATTCATCACGAATATATCTTCCGGCAATTTGAATTCTTAATTTTTGACCTTTATGCCAAATACGGCTAATTGGTACTAGTGGGATATCAATTGGAACGATTTGACCAGCTTGTAATTTTTCTGTTCGATCAAAAGTTAATACTGGTTTGTATTCTGTTGATTTTTCTTCATCTAAATGACGAGCTGATACTCTAAGTTTACCCCAAGTTCCAGGATGTCTTTCTGTACCAAAAATAGTAACTGGTAATTCTTCACCTGTTGTTGAAGTTTTCTTGACATTGATAAATAAATCCATATCATCATGTCCTTTAGCTTCAACCCAAAGACGCAATTTCATATAACCGGTAATTTCGGTATCTTTTCTAAAGGTATATTCAAAATCAATTTCTCCTTTATTACCATCATAACTAATATTAGATTCATTTTTAACAGGAACATCACCTAATTTACCATTATCCGCATTCAAATATAATTTTTTATACTCTGTTCTAGTAAGTGGAAATTCTGTTTCAGGACGATTTGATTGATATGGATATTCAAAAGCATCCATAACTTCTAATCTTATTTTAGGTGTTAGTTCCCAACCATTATGAATTTCTTTTAAATACCTATCAAAGAATAATTGCAAATCTTGAATATTCTTTGGATTATATGTATCTGGCCATTCAAAAGTTTGATGAGTACGCATCCATTTTTTTCTAGATTTTATATTATTAAATCCTTCCCAAGATCCTACATTATGAAAGTGATTCCAGTTAGCAGCAGTATAAGTTGGAATTTTAATGTTAGCAAAATTAGGAATTTTATCTTGCCAATAAGGACTTGTAACATATGGTTCTTTTTTTGCCATTGCTAAAGTATTATCAATAAATCCTTTACCTTGTGCAGCGACGACAATAGACCCACCAAATAAGCCAGGAATTCCACCTTCTAAAAGGCTTTCACGATATTGGTCGCCAGTTGCTTCCCAAGGAGCAATGCAAGTTAAATGTGGTGGTTCTTCTGCTGCAATACGCCACTGACTCATAGCTACACCAGAATTACCAAATAAAGCAACTTTACCTGTACACCATTTTTGTGTGGCAGCCCATTCAATAAAATCATAGCCATCTCTTCCTTCTTGTGTTCCAAATTGTTGTTGATCCCCCTCAGAATTACCAATTCCTCTCGGATCAACATTAGCCATTGCATAACCATTGTAGCACCAGTATAATGGGTCTGACGATTCAAATTTACATACATCAGAAACAGTTCCTGTTGGTACGCCCATTGGTCTAAATATTTGTACCGGTTGATGCCAAGGTTGTTTACCAAAAAATGACCAACTAATAATTAATGGGACTGGTTTTTCCATAGCATCACTAGGTAAATATATATCAGCATAAATCGTAATGCCATCGCGCATTTCAATTGGTTGGTCTTGTAAACAAATAACTTTTTTAAGGTTATCAACATAGTAATTTTTAGTATCTACTGGTACTTCTAAACAATAATTCATTTTTTCTTCACGAGGGATTTTTTCTAATTCACTAGCAGGGATTGGTTGAGTTAGTTTAGAAAAAATAACGTCACAACTAGTGCCATTAGGATATTTCACATTGACAATTTTTGTTTCTCTTTGTGGCATTTCTTGAGGAAGTGCCATATCATTTTTTTCTTCTTCCATAATTTCTCCTTTTCATTCTTAAATAACTTATTATTCACAAAATTTTGCGATTACTTTTGCAGCTTCTGATACTGTTGTAGCATGCATTAGCTCCGTATATTTTATAAAAGTATCATATTCTTCTTCAAATTCTGATATTATTTTAGACATTTCTAATGATGCTAAATTAAGGTCTTCTTTTAATTTAGTGTTATCAGAGATAGTTGCTACATTTTTTTCAGAAATAGTTGCTAATTTAGTCTTTAATTTTTCTAATACTTCTTGTTCCATGATTCATACCTCCCTTCTATATAAACACTAGTATTATGTAGCGTCCAGTATAATTTTATTATAGCACAATATCATTAACTTGTATACAAAAAAACACACTGTTTGTCACGCAGTATGTTTTTTAAGTACCTAATCTAATTCTAAAAGGAATTGACAAATCATTTTAGAATTACTTATCATAATAGTACTTTTATGTGCACACAAGTTAATAGCTGATAAGTATGTAGAAATAAATAGCTGAATCATAAATATATTAATTATAACTAAACTATTATAAAAACCGTTTATTATTTTTTAGCATATTTAAGATTAAGCAAAAGTTAACATTATCAATAAAGATAATTTAAAAATAGTATTTAATAATTAATAAGATTAAATATTATTAGTAACCTTATACTACATTTCTATTAACTGTTATAGTTATATCATGTATTTTTTAATATGTCAATGTGATATAATTAACTTGGTGATTTTTATGATAGGAATTGACATGTTAAATGTAAATAAAATCAATATAAAAGACGAAATATTTATAAAGCATTTTTTTACTAAAAATGAAATAGCTGAATCTTTTAAACATTA
This sequence comes from Bacilli bacterium, assembly GCA_028693965.1. GTDB lineage: Bacteria > Bacillota_I > Bacilli_A > RF39 > UBA660 > JAQUUG01. Next base: position 6,961 of record JAQUUG010000034.1, on the reverse strand, counting down.
CAATAGACAAATCTATTTAGCTGAAAGATTTGCTATTAAAGAAGCTGCTTTTAAAGCTTTAAATAATATTATTATAGAATATGATGATTTAAGGTTAATAGAGACTTTATCAACTAATAATATTCCACGTGCTAGATTCATTGGTAAATTAGAAAAATATAACGATAGTTTTGATTTATTAGTTTCCCTTTCTAATGAAGATAATTATGTTATAACTGCTCTATTGGCTAACAAAAAAACAGGAATGTAATCAATCACCTGTTTTTATTTTAATTTATTGTTGATTGTTTTTGTTATCTATTAATTGGTTTTATTGTTATAAATATTCTAAACATTCAATACCCATATTATCAATATATTTTTTCTATATCTTAATCCTTTTCTATTTGCAATATCATTTGCTGTTTCACCATTATGTAATTCTTTATAACAATAATTATCAAATTTATCAAAATTTATAGCAGCTTGATTTAAGAAGTAATTACTCTCTTTGGTAATTTTACAAATATAGAATCTTTTTCTATTATCTCTTTTTTTCCTTTTCTGGTTTTTATTAGTTTGTTGATAAACTTATTTCAATTTCATTTCTGATATCTACTTATATTAAGCAAAATACCCATGCCAACTAAAGTTATAAGTAAACTGCTTCCTCCATAGCTTAAGAAAGGTAAAGTAACTCCTGTAACTGGTATTAATCCCACTACTACCATTAAATTCATAACCGTTTGAAAAGCTAACTGAAAAGTAATACCAAAAGCTAAATATTTTCCAAACAAATTTTCACAATTTCTTGCTATTTTAAAACCTCTTACTATTATAACTAAAAACAAGGTGCTTATAATAACAATGCCTAAAAAACCAAACTCTTCACTAATAATAGAAAAAATGAAATCGGTTTGTGGTTCTGGTAAATAAAAATGCTTTTGTCTTGAATTACCTAAACCAAATCCAAATAGTCCTCCTGGTCCTATCGCATACAAACTTTGAATGATTTGAAATCCAGTTCCTAAAGGGTCAGACCAAGGATTTAAAAAAGATAAAATTCTCGATAATCGGTATGGAGCAACAGCAATTAAACTAACCACCCCAACTAACCCTACTATTGCTATTTTGAAAAAGAAACGAAAATCAACGCCCCCTACAAAGAGCATTCCAATAATAGCCATCACAATAATAACCCCTGTTCCAAAATCGGGTTGTAACATAATCAAACCAAAAACCAAAAGCGTTATTCCTAAAATTGGTAAAACACCCTTTTTAATGTTCTTTAAATGTTTTTCATTATTATGTAAATATTTAGCCGTAAAAATAATCAAACCTAATTTAGTAAATTCACTAGGTTGAATACCAAAAGATCCGATTCCAAACCAACTACGGCTTCCATTTCTTAATGTGCCAATTCCGGGAATCAATACTAATACTAGCAAACCTAAACAAACTAATAATATTGTATTAGCTTTATTATAGTAATTTTGATAATGAACTTTGCTAATAAACATCATCAAAAATACACCAATTATTAAAAATAATAATTGATGTTTAACATATTTAAAAGGATCATTAAACTTGTATTCTGCCCACACATAAGAAGACGAATAAACCATTACAACACCAAATGTTGAAATAACAATCACAGTCAATAATAAAATCAAATCGACGGCTCTTTTATTCACTAATCTTCACCCCAATTAAAACCAAACTCCAAATGCTATCGCGCTCATCGCACCTAGTAAACCAATTATCCAAAATAGTTTGACGATATCTCGTTCCTCCCAACCCATCTTTTCAAAAGTATGATGAATTGGTGTCATTGGAAAAATTCTTTTCTTAGTTTTTTTATAATAAAGTCTTTGCATAACACAGCTCATTGTTTCTAATACAAAGACAATTCCTACTAAAATAAGTAGTATTTCTTGTCTTGTCACAATAGCAACCGCTCCTAAAGCAGCACCAAGGGCAAGTGAACCAGTATCACCCATAAATATCTTAGCAGGACTGACATTGAACACCAAAAATCCTAAAACAGATCCAATCATTGAAAAGCAAAATAATGCTACTTCTTCATAACCATCAAGCCATCCTGCTCCTAAACTAATGATACCAAATGCTAGAAAAGCAATCGCACTAAGACCTCCTGCTAAACCATCTAAGCCATCAGTAATATTAACAGCATTAGTACTAGCTACTAAAACAAGAAGAATAAAAAGACCATAAAACCACCCCATATTTATTTTTAATCCCAAATTATGAATCCATAACAATGGTTCATTACCTGTTTTCATAAAAACATAGAAAAACATAACCGCAACAATTAATTGCATTAACATTTTAGCATTTTCACTTAAACCCTTATTATTGTTTTTTTTAATTATTAAATAATCATCAATAAAACCAATTATTCCATAACTAATAAACGTTAGAAATACTAAAAACAAACTATAATTAAACGATATTTTATCAAATATTAAAAGAAATATAAAGACTAAAATAGTTGATGATATAAAGATTATCCCTCCCATTGTAGGGATATTTTTCTTACTTTTATGAGCTTCCTCCAAATAAATACTTAAGCGCTGATTAGCTTTAATTTTCTTTAAAAGAGGAATTAAAATAATAGCCATTAATAAAGAACAAATAAAACTAATCATCATTAATAATACTGCTTTAGTTAAAATTAACATATTTTCACCTCTACTTTAACATTAATCTTATTGTACTACCTTCATATAAACTTTCCATAGCTGCTGGTGACTGATATTCAACGGTATTTCCAGTACCACTAAATTCAACTTTAAATTCTTTCAATTGTTTTAAAGCGTCTTTTAAACTCATACCGGTAACGCTTGGAACAGTAACATATTTTTTATCTGTATAATTATATTCTTTTGGAAGAGCATCTTCACTTTTTTCGATATCTAAAATATCAATAGCATCAAGTAAAACATTTCTCGCAATAGGAGCAGCAATAGTACCTCCATACTGTGTTACTCCTTTAGCATTATCTACAGCTATATAAATAACTACTTGTGGATCATCAGCTGGTAAAAAACCAATAAAGGAAACAATATAATTACCAACTAGATACTGACCATCTTCTACTTTTTGAGCCGTACCAGTTTTCCCACCGACCCTATATCCATCAATATAAGCATTACGACCAGTACCGTTAGCAACAACACTTTCCAAAGCATATCTTACTTTTTCACTGGTATCTTCACTAATTACTTTTCTAACTAACGTTGAAGTATTTTCTTTAATTACACTATTAGTTTCAGGATCGTTTAAACTCTTCACAATATATGGCTGATATAAATATCCCCCATTAATGGCAGCGCTAACAGCTGTTATTTGCTGTATAGGAGTAACTGATATTCCTTGACCAAAAGATGTTGTTGCTAGTTCTAGTAAACCGACATCATCAATATCAAATAAAATACCTGTTCCTTCTCCATTTAAATCAATACCAGTTTTGGAACCAAATCCAAAATTTTCTATATACTCAAATAGTGTTTCTTTACCAAGTTTAAGTCCTAAATTAACAAAACCAGGATTACAAGAGTTTTCTACTACTTGCAAATAAGTTTGCAGGCCATGACCACCTTGTTTCCAGCACCTTAATTTAGCACCTTCAACTGTTATACTACCACTATCATAATAAGTATCATTATTTAAATCAACAATTTTTTCTTCTAAGGAAGCCGCTAATGTAACAATTTTAAAAGTTGAACCAGGCTCATAAGTTGACCAAATCGGTAGATTACGATTTATTTCTTCAACTGTGTAATCTTGATAATTTTCAGGATCAAAATTGGGTCTTGAAGAAATAGCTAAAATTTCACCAGTATTAGGATTCATAACTATTCCTAAAGCACTATCAGGATTATATTTAGCTATAGCATTATCAAGTTCTCTTTCCAAAGACTCTTGTATTTCACTATTAATTGTCAATGTAATATTGATACCATCTTGTGGTTCCACATAGATTTCGCTTAGTTCTAACTTATTACCTTTAGCGTCACTAAAGTATTTAATAGCTCCAGAGCTTCCCGTTAAATAAGAATCATACATTAGTTCAAGTCCACTTAAGCCTTGATTATCAATTCCAACAAATCCTAAAGTATGTGATAATGATGACCCAAAAGGATAAGTTCGTTTAGATTCTTTAACTAAATATACACCATCTAAATTTAATGCACTAATAGCGTCAGCTGTTTCATAATCAAGTCTTCTTCCTTCAGGATGTACAATATTAATAGATGTACTTTTATTAACATGTGCATACATTTCTTCATAGGTTATTCCTAATATAGCGCTTATTTTTTCAGCTACTTCTTCTTTATTAGTAATTTGACTAGGTATTAATACTAATGAAGTTGTGGTGATATTATCGGCTAAAACAACACCATTACGATCATAAATTTTCCCGCGATCAGCTGCTATTGGTAAATTACGGCTCCATAGGCTTAATGCATAACTACTTAATTTATCATATTGAATTACTTGAATATAGAAAACTTTACCAACTATTGTAGCAAATAAGAAAACTATAATTAATAATATAATTCTAATTCGTTTATGAATGCCTTTTAAGAACATAAAATCACCTATTAATTTATATGTACAAGGTCATCAAAAAAGACAAGTTTATGATTTTTTAACTTATCTTTCATAAAATATGTTATAATTAAAAAAATATTGGAAGGTGTAAATATTGAAAGCTTTACCTTATATTAGTAAATATATTACAATTTATCTGATTCTTTATTTATTAAAGTATATTGGTATCCCAAGTGTTTTAGAAATGACTTTAATTGTTGTTCCTATTATTAATTATGTAATTTTAAAATCTGTCATTTTCAAAAAATTAGAAGATGATACTAAAACTGATAAAAAAGACATTATTAAACCGTTTCTTATAACCACAACTATTTTCAATTTAATCTTTTTCTACCTAGTTCAATACAGTTACCAATTTATATTAATAATTATCATTTCTAATATAATAGAATTTATTATTATTAAAAACCAAAGAGAAGTTATTTATAATGAAACACAAAAAAATATCGAAAATTATTTTAAAAAAAAGACTAAATGATGAATTAATTTTACTATTATAATAATAATTGTATGATTAATGGAAAAAAATGGTAACTTTTAGTGAAATACTACTTGTTTTATTTATCATTATGTGATAACATTAAAAATGTATTTTTTAAAAGTAGGTGATTTTCATGGATCAAGAACAAGCATTCTTGGATCAAGTCATTAGTGACATTAATCAGAAAATCAGCAATGTTAAAACAGAAAGAGACAAACTAGAAAAAGAAATTGAAGCGTTCGGTATTGCCGAGAAAGAAGACGCCGGAACAATTCGAAAATTAAAAACTCGATATCGTTCATGTAATGGTCAAGTATTTGCATTAGAGCAGAAAAAAGAAGGAACACATTTTGGAAAAATGCAATTAGTGTTAAAAGAAACCGATTTAACAGAAAATTTAACTGTATATGTTGGTGAAAAAAGCTATTCCGATGTTAATAATCAAATCATTATCTTTGATTGGCGTAGTCCTGTATGTAATTTATACTACATGAGTAATCAAGATACATTCACTTATAATCAATCATCATACAATTTATTGTTAAAAAGACAAATTGAAATTAAGAACCAGAAAATAACTAATATTTATGACTTATTTGTAAAAGGTAAAAATATTGATATCACTGATTCTTTTTTGTTGCAAGTTTTGGAAGACAAAAAATCAAGAAATGAATTTGCTGATATTATTAAAACTATTCAAGCTAATCAAAATAACATTATTAGAGATGATTTATATAGTAATATGATTGTCCAAGGTGTAGCAGGAAGTGGTAAAACAGTTGTTTTATTGCATCGTATCTCTTATCTACTATATAATCATCCTCATCTAAGCAATGCAAATATTATCTTTATTACGCCTTCTAAAGTATTTGCTAGTAAATTATTTCAAATTAATCGAAGTCTTGAGTTAAATCAAATTAAGATGTTAACAATTGAAGAATATTATTTAGAAAAAATTAAAACTTATCTTCCTAAAATAAAAATTAAAGAAATTATTCCAGATGATAATGATGAAACGGAACTACTAAGTTTTGTTTATAGTGATGACATGATTACTTTAATCAGCCACATTATTAATGATGAGGTCATCAATAATTCATCACTTGACAAGATTAGTGATAATTATTATCACTACTTATTTGAAGAAAACAAAAATATTAGAAAAAAAACATGGGATACATTAGATGAAAAAAATAAGTTAGACAATGATTATCATAAAAATAGTATTCTTCTTAATAAAGACATTATTAAAACTTTGATGACAATAATTAATGATAAACTAACACAAATGTTTAAACTTAAAAAGAAAAATTGGCTTAGTAATAATAAGATCAAACATTATCAAGCATATATTATATTACAGCTATATAATATATTTGGTTTTAACTATCAAATATCATATCGATATATGTTTATTGATGAAATGCAAGATTATGCTAATAACGAATTTAAATTACTCTATGAATTAGAAAAAAAACCATATTTTAACCTATATGGTGATATTAATCAAAATATTAGAGATCATATTCCTGGTAAAGAATTAAATAGCTTTATTAATTATTTAAAAAACGCATTAGGTATTAGTAATATTAATAAATATGAATTATTAGAAAACTATCGTAATAGTCAAGAAGTCATTACTTATTGCAATAGATTTTTACCATTCAAAATAATATCAATGGGTATTAATAGTGATAACGTATTTGAACAAATAGTTAATTTAAATGAAATATTTGATAAAATAACTAATTTGTATTCAACTAATGAAATTGTTGTTTTAGCTAACGATAAAACTTTGTTACAAAATCTTAAAAATAATAACTATGAATGTTATAGTATTATTGAGGCTAAAGGTTTAGAATT
>JAQUUG010000033.1 GCA_028693965.1 Bacilli bacterium | reverse complement strand
AATTATCATTATCATAACTTATATTAGTTATAGAGTTTTCTAAATCATAAGTATAATTTACTTCTTCTTTAATATTACTTAATTCATAGCTTTTACTTATAATATTACTTTTATCATATTCATAATTTACCGTTATATTTTTATTACTAATACTTGTTATTTTTGTGGGGTATTTCTTTATGCTTGTTACTAAGTCATTTAGGTACTTTGTAGTCATTGTATTAGTTGGAAAGGTAGTTTTAAGTCAAAAAAAAGAGTTACTTGATTAGTTTAAGTACTCTTAATTTCTATAATCACCTTTTATATTTATATATATCAGTATAAATATTTAATTTTATATCATTTATCACTACCGTTTCGTTATCAATCCATTTTATATCAACTGTACTAATTGGATATTTCCAATATATATTTTTAGTATTATCATTAACTGTGTTCACTAATTCCACCCTAATTGCATCCCCACTTATTGGTCCTCCATCAATAAAATATGCATTAACCTTGAATTTTTTATCTGGTGCCTCAACACTATATAAATATTCACCTTTAGGTAGATAATTCATACTATTATCAAAATAATAAATAGCACCAATCACAATTAATACTATTGCAAAAATAATAATTAACCATTTATATTTTTTAATTTTGACTATCATATTTAATTGCTCCCATCTTTATATAATATGAATCTCTTGGATCATCACAAACTGACAAACTAAAACAATTTCGCAGCGTCTCCAAATTTAATTTAGTTAATTGATTATATCCAGCACCGCCTAATAGAACTGTTATAGGAATACCAATAGATCTTCCAACATAGCCATAATGAAAGTTTCCAATATCTTGTGGTTCCATGATGATTCCATTATAAGAAATAGTTGTGTTCCATTCATCACCACTTTTTAAATCATATTCTGAATTGTCAGTTACTGCATTACTAAATGTTTTCAATTTTTCAACAAAATTTTTATTTTTTGTTTCCTTTTTTATTTCATTAACACTCTGTTTTAATTTTTCATTTAAGTCTTCAGTTTTATCAGGCACGTTTGATTTTTGTTGAACTTTTTCTATTTCTTCTTTAGCTTTGTTATTTTGGATCTTTGTATTAACAGCTATCGCTACCGCTACAGCTCCTACTGCCACTATTCCTACAACTAATCCAATAAGTATAAAATGTCCATTTGAATCAATATTTTTTATTGAATTATTATTACAATATGAATACATATTATGTCCTAACAAACCTGTATCAGTAGAGACATAATTGTCTTCATTTATAAATCTTCCCCACTCAGGATTATAATACCTACTATTTAAGTAATATAGACCAGTTTCAGTATCATAATAGTATGACCTATACCTAAATGGATTAATATGTCCTATATGAGTTTGATTGGTTATAACTATGCCATTATTATCTTTAACACTAACGACTTTGCCCCAACTGTCATACTCATAGTTTACTATTAGATTTAATTCATCATCTAAAATACCTATAATATCTTCCATACCATTCTTAAGATAATAATACATATCATTGTTATATTTAAATCCAAGTAGCTTATTATTTACTTCTCGTAAATAGTATATCACATTTATATCTCTTTTTTCAATTATTATTTGACTATTTTCGACATAATAACTACTCTTAACATTATTAACTTCTTTTTCTATCCTAATTCCATCTTTATTATATTTATAAGTTATAGTAGTATTTAAATCACTGTAACTACTTAACTCCCTACCATTGATATAGCTTAAACTTACATCATTACCTATTGTTAAGGGGTTTCCTATATTATCATAAGTTATAGTAGTATTATTATATTTAGTTAACTGATCAGTCCAAAGGTTATTGTTATATTCATAAGTATCAGTTTGTAATAAGGTATTTGTCTCTAAGTCATATTCTTTTTTATCTAAAAGATTGCCATATATATCATAACTATATTCTTTTATAATACTATTTATATAATCATATTCTTTACTTAACTGATTTAAATCATCATAAACATATTCTTTAATTAAGTTATCATTATTACTAATACTAGTTATATTAGATACTTTATCATAAGTATATTTATAATCATTATAATTATCTTTAATGCTTTCTAATAATAATGATGTTTGTCTTCCTTTAGTTATATATTTATATTCGGTTTTAAAGATATCATTAATATTTTGCTCTTTTAGTCTACCAAGCTTATCATATATATAATTTAAATTATCATTATCATAACTTATATTAGTTATAGAGTTTTCTAAATCATAAGTATAATTTACTTCTTCTTTAATATTACTTAATTCATAGCTTTTACTTATAATATTACTTTTATCATATTCATAATTAATAATAAAATCATTATACGAATAACTGCTTACTTGAGAAGCAAAGTCATAATAATAATGATATAGATCATTATTAGTTTCTATTTTAGATATATTATTAAAGTTATCATAATAATAAGTATAACTATTATCCATTTTATTAGTTTGTTTTAAACGGTCAAATTCATCATAAGTATATGTTATATAATCATTATTACCATAGATACTTTCATATAAATTACCATTATTACTTTCATAGTTATTAGTTATTAAGGTTATATCATTACCTATCTTTATTTCTTTAGTATTTAAAAACTCATCATAAATAAAGTTATATTCTCTATTTCCTTGTGTTATTTTAGATAAGATATCACTTGTATTATATTCATAATTTACTGTTATATTGTTATTACTAATACTTGTTATTTGATTCTTAGTATTATAGGTATAGTTAGTTGTTCTATCTAAAGCATCAGTAATACTATTAATTAATCCATTAGTTTGGTTTACATCATAATTAATAGTATTACCTAAACTATCTATTTTTTTATTTACAAACTTACCGTCAGCCGTATATTCTGTTCTAGACTCAATAAATAAATCTTTTTTCGCATCTTCTATGAAAAACTGCTGATGATAATCATCTTCAATAAAAGCTTGCAAAACCAAAGTGTCATTATTAACTGTTAAATATAAATCATTGTCTTTTACTTTAATACCATAACTACCATTATCATTTAATACTAAGGTAAATAATGTAAAATCATTATTGAAAGCGGTTAATTTAAGACTACTACCTAATCTTGTTAAATATTTATTTGTTAAGGCAATTTTTAATTGATAATCATCCTCTACTTTAATAATATCCCACATTTGATGACTACAACTATCTTCTTCTAAAAGAATAGTATTATTAAAAGGTGTTAAATATTTATCAGTACCCTTAGCTCTTATATAATAAATACCCTCTAAATTATCTTTATCTTCTCTAACATTAGTTAACATAGTTTTAATTGGATTATTATTTTCATCATAAGTTATTTTATTAATAATACCAAGTGGTGATAAACCAGCTAACAACCGATCAGTGATAACATTATCATATTCATAGGTAAATTTAGAACCTTTTGAATTAATACTATTAATTAACTGATTATTATTATCATAATTAAAAGATACATTATCTTGACTTTGAGAATAATAATAATTAAGATTACCAGAATCATCATAACCATAATTGTTATTTTCCAAATCTTTAAATAGGGAAAAGTTAGTTAAATAAATATCATTTATATTACGTAAATTAAAATAAATAAACTCAATTCTATCAAAATCTTTTTCTGCTATAAATTGGTATGAATAATACTGCCAATTTGTTGGACTAACTCTTAATTGCTCACCTAAAAACTCACCGTGACCCATTTCAGTATCCTTATAATAAAATTTTACTAAAACGCGATCATAACCATTTTCACGAGCCACTTCTGATCCTGAATGCTTATACCAAAAAGAAATAATATACATATCATATGCTTTACCTTCAATATTAAAGTTCCTAGTTAATTTTTGAGTAATAAAAGGATCAGACTTTAATCTAATAGCATTATAACCATTAGATAAAGTAACAATTTCATAAGTATCAGTTGGATAAGTAACATCCATAATATTATTATAATAAACTAATCCTGATCTAGTAGCATCAACTTCAAAACCATTCATTCCATTAATAAAATTAGAGTTATCAATTAAATTGTGATAATTAGCTACCTCTCCTACTTCAAGCTGAATATCATCAATATAAATAGTTCCACTTGTTACAGATAAAATAGATAATTTTAAAGAACTAGTAGCTTCTTCACTATAATATATAGTTACATCATAACGATTAAACTCACTATTTGAACTAATTAATTTTGAAACACTTTCAATTACTTCTAAACCTTCATTATAAGATAACATTAATTTTAAAGTATTATCATTTTTAACATAAACGCTGAAAGTATAATAATTATCTTTAGTAAGGACTAGATTTTTATAAGTTTCCTCATCATTAGTTAAACTAACAATTTTTAAACTCTTACTACCAGTTCTAGCTTCTTCATCACTAATCATAATAGTACTTAATTGACTATTAAAACTAAAAGTTTCTTCTTCAAAACTAACATCAGTAAGTAAATTATTAACATATTTATTAACATTACCACTTGTAATAAGTCTATTAATAGTACCTGTCATTTCACCATAACTATTACTAGTCCCATAAGCATCTTTAACTTCTTCACCATCATCTAAATTAGTTAAAGATATTAAATTACCTCGTTCATTAAACACATAAGTATTATAACGATTTTTATTATCTACTATTGTAGTAGTCTTAAAATCATAATTAAAAGTTAATGATTTACCTAGATTATTATCTACACTATACTCACTAATCTTTTTCATACGATAAGGGATAACATCATAATACTCATAGTTAGTACTTAAACCAGTTGTATCTGTTATACGACTAATAATATTATTAGCATTATAAGTTATAAAAGTAGAACCATTTTTAGTAATAATATTACTTAATAATCCATTACTATAATTTAAATATACAGCATCATTAGGACTTTCTATAACTATTTGATTAGTATTATAAGTGATATCAATTCTTTGATTATTAGCATCAATAATTGACGCTATTTTATTATTGACATAATTAATAATAATTTTATTATTACTAACATCAGTCACTTCTTTTAAATAAAATAAATCACCACTTTTAACAAATAGATACTGGTTACCATTATTATCTTTCATGACATAATCATTTTCTACTTGATAGATAGTTAAAGATAACCCATCTTCATCATAATATTCATCACTTAAAACTTGCTCGGTAGCGCCAGTTTCTTCATTAACAACACTTTGATATATTTTAGTAAAATAATGGATAGTAGCGTCCTCATCAATATATTTTAGTAAATCATTATCTTCAATAGTTATTTCTTCCACTGTTTGATGCAAACTTAACTTATAACCAATTTCATAACCATAATTGTTATTTAAAATGATATCATTAGTATTGTAAGCAATACTAAGACTAGCAGGCAACTTCCCACTTATGGTACTACAAATATTAAAAATAGTTGTTAAATTACCATTATAATTATTAATATAAGCACATCCATCAGTAAAAGTATTTGAACTATATGACAAATAACTTTCCAATCCATTTTGATTTTGATAAGTAATAGATAAAAACGGTTTAGGATCATTGCCATCAGTTAAGTTATGATTTTTTGACATGCAATGAGCTTTATTTATATTACTGTAGTATACTTCATCATGTTGTTTAAGCATTACCCCATAATTAGGAGTCCCTGTATACCATTTTTTAATTAAATTAGTAATTGATATATCATTAATGTTTAATACTATAGATCCATCTTCATCATAACTACTTCCTGACATAGTATCCCATTCTTCTAAAAGAGGATTAAACTTATCATGCATATTACTCCAGTTAGCAGTCTCTTCATCCCAAGATTCAGTTATCTGATGAGCTGCTATAACAGGCCATGGAGTAAAACGTTTATTTATATTGTTATAATGACTATACAAATTAACTTTAGCTTCAATTATCTCGTCTCCAGTACCAATCGTTGGTAAATCAAATTTAATTAAAGTACGATATACTTTATCAACGTTATCTTCTCTTTCAACACCTATTTTTAAAATATCTTGACTATTTCTATCAACATTAGTATCTCCCTCATATATATAAGTATCATAAACACTATTACTTTCCTTTTGATTAGTAATTGTTGGGTCAACCATTACGGGAAACAAAATATTATCTTGATTTAACCATAATGTATCTAATAATAACTCTATTTCATAACTATTTTCTAATGTAATTAAATTATACTTAAGATTATTATTAATAATATTGTTACTATCAAACATATATGGTAATTCTAAAGTAAAAATAGTTTTATCTTTACTTTTAGCTAGGATCTTTTCCTTTTCTAAAACTAATTCTAAATTAGTTTTAACTTGAAAGACTATTTTAGAAATCAAATTATTTTTGTTTTTTAAAATTATCGTTTCTTTTACCTTACTATTTAAAACTTGATATTTAATATCAATATCATCTAAAATATTTTGATATATTAGTTCATTATTACTAACAACCCTTTCATAATCATCCTTAACTTCTTTTAAAAACATTGTTAAATACTTATTACCGTCTTTTACTTTCATAAGTTCTAACTTATCTGTTTTACTAAAATAAGTTTTAAAATCATTACTTTTATTAGTAATATAATTCTTTTTAGAAATAAGCTTATTATCTATTTCTTCATATTGATTATTTTTTAAATAATGAATATCTTGATCATATAAATAAGCTGTAATGGTTCCATCTTTTTTTAAATAATGTTTTTCCCTCCTTTTCCGCTTATTTTTCAATTCAATCATTTTTTCCAATTTCTTCACCTCAATCATTAATATGATTAAAGGTACTTGACTTTCGCTAGTGTTTTTTTAATTTAGATATTTTTTCTTTTACTTTAGGATAGTAATTTTTCCATAAAGTTGAAATATCTTTGTTATATTTAAAAGCTACTTTATCAATGGCTTTAGTAACACTTAAACCTTTAAAAACGATTTCATAATAAAGACTACTCTCAATACCATCTAACTGTTTAAATGATTTATCTATTGCCTCTAAGTTAGTACTTAACATCTGTGAAAAAACTAATAATTGTTCTTTTTCTTCATTTAATAATTGTTCTTCAGCACTAATCATTTTCATCCTAATATTAGCTATTTCTAAATCTTGTTTAGTGTTGAAATAACTTTCTAAACTTTTTATAATATCACGTCCTTTACTTATTTACTTTATGAAGAAATTCATAAAACTTGTTGGCGTTTTTGTCAAGTAAACAGCAAAAAAGACATCTTATGATGTCCTTTTCCACATATAACACGTAATATAAGGGGGCATATTACCGCCATCGCCTGTTCCTGAATTATTAACCGTAACAGTGTGAGAATGAGACCCAGCGGAAGATGTATAATACGATTTTAATGCCGCACCAGCATAATAACCAGTTGACCCACCAACTCTAGTATCATAACTAGATGAATCATTCATCCACGTATTACTGTTTTGTTTATGACTATGACTTCCCGTCGTATCGGTACTAGCTGTATGCGTGTGCTCCTGCATTTCTTTATTGCCACCTACGTGCAAAACTTCGGCAAACTCAGTTTGTTCTTCATCGACACCAACTAATGTTCTACCACTACCAAAAGCTTCCCATTCACCACCAAAAACTAACGAGGGATTAGTATTAGTAACTGATAAATAAAGAGAACCTACTGGATATATTAAATCAAATAATTCTTCATAATTAACGTTTAAACTAATGGGATTAGTACTAGTAATACTGCTTACAGATAAATTACCAGCACTATCTAAACTAAAATTATTATTTCTTGATGTTAAACAATTAATATTAAGATTATTAGCTTCAATATCTATTTCATCATCATTTTGTGTGAAAATATCTTTAAAATATATATCTTCCTGTGTAACATATTGATTCATGTTAACACTCCTTTCCATTCATAATCTTATATGAAGGAAGGTAATGGATAAGCGCTAGAAAAAAGCAAATTACTTTTGATTTGCTTCTTTTAATTTTATTATTCTATTAGTCTGTTTTGCTAATTCTTCACTATGCGTAACCATAATAATGGTTTTACCATCTGTATTCATTTTCTTTAATGCTTCCATTACAGTTTGACTGTTTTTTTCATCTAAATTACCAGTTGGCTCATCAGCTAAAATAATTCCACCAGGTTTTAATATTACTCTAGCCAAAGCTACTCTTTGTTGCTCCCCACCACTTAAAGTAAAAATCTTATTGTTTAGTAGTTCATCTAGTTTTAGACTTTTTAATACATTAACAATTTTTTGTTTTTTTTCACTTTTACTTAACTTAGTATATTCTAATGAGACCAGTAAATTATCATAAACAGATATATCATCAATCAGAGCATAATTTTGAAATAAATAATTAATATGGTTCCTAATGATTTTTTCTTTATCTTTCTTTTTTAATTTACCGGTGTCAATATTATTAATTATAACTTGCCCACTATAATTATTATCAATTTGTCCAATAACATTTAAAAGAGTACTTTTACCACAACCACTTTCCCCAACTATTGAAACAAACTCTTTATCTTTAATATCAATATTGATTTCATCTAAAACTTTTCTATCACCAAATGATTTATTTAAACCTATTATTTGAATCATAATTCTCCTCCTTTTATTGCATTACTCACAAAATTTTTCAATTTATATTTAATTATAATATTATATAATATATAATCAAAAGAACATACTGTTATATAAATAAATACAAAGGTTAAGATAGTAAAATATTTATAAAAAGCAATAAAGATGGCTAGTAATACTAAACTATCAAATATTAGATTCATATTAACAGTTGACTTTAATATTTTATAATCACTATAACCGTGTAATTTATATACAGCAATTTTTTTAAATTGACTTTGAAAAAAGAGCATAACATTTTGGAATATTATATTTAAATATAATATCAAAAACATAACTATTAATATTGTTATTCCAATAATTTGCTGTGATAACTTAAGTAATTCAACATTAAAAATTTCACCAATTGTATAAAATACATCTGCTTTTAAATTATCATCTAATTTTAGTTCTACTAATTTAAAAGCAATCTCATTGTAAAAAGTATTTTCATCTTCATAATTTTCTAGATTAATTTTAAGTGGTGTTTCATAACCCGAACCAAATACACTAATAAGCCTTAAACTGACATTATTAGGCGAAATAACTTTCATTATAGGACAATCTATTTTATATTCACTATTTTCTACAACATTTGGATTTAATGTTGGCATTTTATCATTTTCATATATTATAAATTGATCAGTATCTTTTTTTTCATGATATTCATAATAATATAGTTTTATATTTTCTAGTTCTGCCTCATATTTCTCAGGTATTAATATTAAAGTATAACCCATATCTTTATCAAGAGTAATATTTTGATGGGTTACATTATCTTTTATACCAATTTTATTTACATAATTATAGTCTACTTTAGCATATTTGTATCTTTTATTGCCATTTTGTGTTGGTTGTGAAAAAGCAAACACTTCTTTCTCTGTCATAGTTTTATATGCCCTAAAATCAGCATATATAATATCATAATTATTTAAAAATTGATAAAGTTGCAATTCCGCTTCATCCATCTCATCACTATTACCTAAAAAGCTTTCACTATCACCTGCCATATAAAATTCACCAAAAACTGCATAATTTGCATAATCATTAAAATCGGAAAGAATTTTTTTACGTTGGTTATAATTATTAAATTGAATTAGACTGAGTAAAACACCAATAATTATTATTCCGAGAGCAATTGTTTTAAATAACATATTAGCTTTTATAATTGTTTCTGTTAATGATACATTTTTAATTAAATCAAAAAGTTTTATTTTTCTAGAAATAATAAATACACTTAAATAATAAATTAATATTTGTAGTATAGAAATAAAAGCTAGTGCTACAAATAAAATAATAATAAAAAATATATCAATGTTTTTTATTATCAATAGCGATATAATAAAAGATATTAAACTTAATCCTATTAATAATAAAAAATACTTTTTAACCATTTTTCTAAAGACTCTAAAGTCTGAAAAACCATTTAATTTATATATTCCAATAATTCTACTATCTTTATATACACCAAAAATATTAAAAAATAATAACATCATTAATAATATTCCAACAATTATAATATAACATAGTATAATAAATTCAGTAGAATTTTCTGATGTTGAAAAAGTGTTATTTGTGTTTGTAGTTACATCTATATCAAGAATTTCTGATACACTGTTATAAAAATCATTTAAATCATCTTGATTATCATAATATGCATTATATTGTCCACTCAAAGAATTACCGGTAATAATATAATCGTTCATTAACATATAAGTATGTTTATCATTATTTAAAAAATCACTAATTAAAATACAGTTTTGATCATCAATACTTTTTTGTATTGTTGAAACACATTTTTCAGACCTACTATAATCTCTGGTTTTTAAAATATATTTTAATAAATTTAACTTTTCTAATGATACATAATGAATTAATATACTTCCTTCACTATCTGTCGTTGTTTTTTCTAATATAACACTATTATTACTTGCTCTATCCATAACACTAATAAAATCCTCAGAAGAAATATTGGAATCTGATGGTATATTTAGTAATTGAATGTTTTTTTTACCATAATATGGGTAATATATATCTTTCTGGTAAAAATCATATAAAAAACAAGCCGTAAAAATTGTAAGAATGATAATAATTAAAGAAAAAATAATGTTTAATTTTTTCATAAATAAGTCTCCTCATATATCATATTAAATTGCTAATATTAGTATAACATAAAAAAAGCTATTAAAAAACATCTTATTAAAAGATGTAATTATTTTATTTTGTGCATAGTTTTAACATTATCTGGATTAATTTCTCTTGCTGTTTCTAATAAACCATCAATCTTAATAGATGACTGATTAACCGCTATTGATGACTTACTAGCTAAAATGCTTATTTGCTTAGACACATCACTTATTTTTTTAGCTAAAACCTCAAATACTTTTGCATTATTAGATAAATGAGCTGCTCTAATAAAAGCATTAATACCTAGTAATTTCATTTGCAAAGCTACTCTATTTATTTGACAATCGAGCCCTTTGATTTTTTCAAGTCTTTTTTCTACATCTAATAGTTTTTCTAATAAATTAGTAAATAGTTATAAAACTTGAGTCTCTAAACCACTAATGTTATTAGATTGATTACTTAAAAATATTAAATCAGCACCATGACCAATTAAGAGATCTATTTCCAATATTATTATCGTCGTTACTTCATCAGACT
>JAQUUG010000032.1 GCA_028693965.1 Bacilli bacterium | reverse complement strand
TGAAACAACTGGAACAACAGACGAAGTAACGATATTACCAAATACAACATCTCTTAGAAGTTTAGATGTCAGTAGTATGTTTACTTTAAGTAGAAGTTTAGAAGAAGATAGCAATATTTATGGCTTAATAGCAAGTGAAGTAGACACTCACATGATGAAGAATATGGAATGGGGAGCAGTGGCTTACTTATCTCATAGCAAATATGGGATAAATGATGAAATCAGGTACAACAATAGTTCTACTTACATAACAGGATGCTCCGCATCAAATGAACCAACAACGGGATATTACACAGCTGGATATAGTGGTTGCGAAAATACATATAATAGCAAAACAGGTTATTTAGCTTCCACAACTGGCAATATTACTGGTATTTATGATATGTCAGGTGGAGCTTGGGATGCCGTTATGGGTGTTGTAGAAGATTCAACAAATACAGACACCCCATTATCGGGACGAAACAGTTCCTCCAATTCAGGTTTTATCGGATTATATGGAGATGGGAGTGGTAGTTTAACAACAGGAATTAGTTTTCCGGAATCTAAGTACTATGATTTATATGATTATAGTATATCAACTATAACATATGAAAGAGGAAAATTGGGCGATGCAACAAAAGAACTAGCTAATTTTGGTAAAAGTGAAATAGAAACTGATGGGGGAACTAGATATATAAGTTCATGGTATCATGGTTATGCGCACTTAATAATGCCCACAAATCCTTGGTTTTTTCGTGGCGGCAGTTATTACTTTGGAAATAATTCTAGTGTGTTTTCATTTACCCGTGATACTGGTTATTTTTATGCTGGGGTCTCCTTCCGCCAAGTCTTAACAATTGAATAAAAACGAAACTGTTAGATTAAAAACTAACAGTTTTTTCTATATATATATTCGTTATTTACAAACAACAGTTCGTATGATATGATTGTTGTATGGTGGTGATAGTATGTATGTACCTTTAAATGTTAAAACAGATAACTCATTACTTCATAGTATTATCAAAGTTAGTGATTTAATAACTTATGCTAAAGAAAAAGGCATTAAAACTCTAGCTATAGCTGATAATATGATGTATGGTGTTATGGATTTTTATCACCAATGCTTAAATAATAATATTAAACCTATTATTGGTTTAGAAATAAATACTAAAGACTTTAAATTAAATCTTTATGCTCAAAATGATACTGGATATCATAATCTAATAAAATTGAGTACTCTTAAAACAGAAAAAGAAATTGAGCTAAGTGATTTAGATAGATATAAAACGGAGTTAGTTTGTATTTTGCCATATAAATTTCAAAATTACTATGAGGAACTATCCAAATATTATAAATATATTTATGTTAGTTATCGAAATGAAGAAGAAAAAAAAACTATCACTTATCCATCTATATACATGAATGAAGTATTATATTTACATGCTAATGAAAGTGAATATATCAAATATTTAGATGGCATTAAAACCGGAAAAACGATTGACATGATTGAAAACAATTATATCAATCAATCATTAGATGAAGATATAATCATGAGTGGTAAATTGCAAAACCAAACAAACTTAATGACAATTAATAGCCTTTGTGATTTAAAAATTAATTTTGCTAAAAACTTATTGCCGATATATGAATGTCCTGATGACTTAGATGCTTTTACTTATTTAAAAAAATTATGTATGCAAGGTTTAAAAAGTAAATTTGGTAATGTTGTAGGAAAAAGATATGTGGAAAGGCTTAAATATGAATTAAGTACTATTAAAGAAATGGGCTTTTGCAATTACTTTTTAATTGTTTATGATTATGTTAAATACGCTAAAGAAAAAGATATATTAGTTGGACCAGGTAGAGGAAGTGCTGCTGGATCATTAGTATCATATTGTTTAAATATAACGACAATAGATCCTCTTAAATATAATTTATTATTTGAAAGATTTCTAAATCCAGAGCGCATAACAATGCCTGATATTGATATCGATTTTGAATACAACAGACGGGAAGAAGTTATTAATTATTGTATAAACAAGTATGGTTTCAAAAAAGTCGCACCAATTATTACTTTTGGAACATTAGGCGCGAAGCAAGCTATAAGAGATGTTGGACGAGTAATGGATATAGAACTTACTACAGTTGATACAGTATGTAAAATGCTAAATTCTACTTTATCGCTAAGACAAAACTATCAAGATAATATAAAATTACAAAAATATATTAATAGTAGTGAGCAGAATGTCAAATTATATAAAACAGCAACTAAGTTAGAAAATATCAAAAGGCATACCAGTACTCATGCTGCTGGAATAGTAATGTCTTATATAAAGCTAGATGATATTATTCCTTTAGAAAAACAGGATAATTATTATTTAACGGGTTACTCTATGGAGTATTTAGAAGAAATAGGCCTTTTAAAAATGGATTTTTTGGCACTTAAAAATTTAACTTTAATTAATAATGTTATTAATGATATCAATAGCCATTTAAAATCTAATCTTTCTTTTGATGAAATACCACTAGAAGATAGTGAAGCTCTTAATATATTTTCTACGGTTAATACTCTTGGTATTTTTCAGTTTGAATCAGCGGGAATGATGAACTTTTCAAGAAAATTTAGGCCAAATACTTTTGAAGACCTTTTTGCAGCTGTTGCTTTATTTAGACCAGGTCCGATGAATAATATTGATTCTTATATTAAAAGGAAACAAGGCTATGAAAAAATAGATTATTTTGATGCTAGTTTAGAACCGATATTAAAACCGACTTATGGCATTATTATTTATCAGGAGCAAATCATGCAAATTGCTAACGTTATGGCTAATTATAGTTTTGGAGAAGCGGATTTATTAAGACGAGCTATGAGTAAGAAGAAAGAAAATATTTTATTACAAGAAGAAGACAAATTTATAAACAGAAGTATTAATAATGGCTATTCGAAGGCACTAGCTAGTGAAGTTTATCAATTAATTTTAAAATTTGCTTCTTATGGTTTTAATAGGGCTCACTCCGTATCTTATGCTATGATTGCTTATAAAATGGCTTATTTAAAAGCTCATTATCCTGTCTTTTTTATGAAACATTTATTATCAATGGTAATTGGTAGTGAAGTTAAAACCAAAGAATATGTTTATGAAAGTAGAAATAATAATATCACTGTTTTAAAACCGGATATTAATTTAAGTGGTGCAGATTATAAAATAGAAAATGGCAAGCTTAGGTTTCCTTTGTCTAATATTAAGAATTTAGGTAATGCAGCTGTTAAAACTATAATTGAAGAAAGAGCCAAAAAACCTTATCAAGATATTTATGATTTTATTAGTCGTACTTATGGTAAAGCTATTAATCGTAAGACCATTGAAAGTCTAATTGATACTGGATGTTTTGATAACTTTAATATTAATAGAAACACTTTATATACTAATTTAGATACTATTATTAATTATGCAGAATTAATTAAAGACGTTGGTATTGAATATGCTTTAAAACCAGATTTGAAAGAGGAAAGAATGCTTACTGATAGGGAACTTATGACTATTGAGAAAAAAGTTTTCGGTTTTTATTTATCTAATCATCCTATTACAGAATATAGGCGTAAAGAAAAAAATAATTATGAATTAAGTAACATTGATACTTATTTTGATCAAACAATTGATATTATTTGTTTAGTTGAAAAGAAAAAAGAAATTGCCACTAAAAAAGGTCAAAAAATGTTATTTTTGACAGTAAGTGATGAAAATAGTATGACTGATGTCATTTTGTTTTCAGATATTTATAGTAAATATCCTGATATTATCGTAGGTAGTATTGTTAAAATAAAAGGTAAAGTTGAAAAACGTTTTGATAAAATGCAGATTATTGCTAGCACTATAAATACCTTATAAACTCATTTTAATTTTATTTAAAAGATTGTTTTTTTCTTCATCGTCAGAATGATTCCAAATCATTTCTAAAAACACACCAAGGCCAGGTAAAGCAATTTCATCTTGAGAACTAATTCCTGCTTCAATGGCTTCTTTAATGGCCTCTATACTATCATCTTTAAAATTATTAATGATATGTTTTCTAATATCAATATCCATTAACATCTTCCTTTCGTTAATATTTTGTAAAAAAATAGTTATTTTTATACAAAATATTTCTTTTTATTAAAAAATAATGTATAATATACTAGAAAGCAAGGAGGAATATTATGCCAGGATGGTTAATAGCACTAATAATTATAGTAGTAATTGTTGTTTTAGTTTTATCGTTTGTAATGGGAACTTATAATGAGTTAGTAAAACTCAAGAATATGGTGAAAGATCAGTGGTCACAAATTGAAGTTTTATTAAAAAGAAGAGCTGATTTAATTCCTAATATTGTTGAGACGGTAAAAGGTTACGCTAAACATGAAAATGAAACTTTAGAAGCTGTAATTTCTGCTCGTAACAAAGCCGTAAGTGCGACAACAACGCATGATGAGATGAAAGCTAACGGAGAATTGACTCAAGCTTTAGGACGTTTGTTTGCTGTTGCAGAAGCATACCCTGATTTAAAAGCTAATGAAAACTTTAATCAATTACAAAGTACTTTAAAGGAAACTGAAGATAAAATAGCGTATGCTAGACAATTTTATAATGATGCAGTACTTAGTTATAAAAATAAATTGGAAATGTTTCCATCTAATATCATTGCTTCTATGTTCAACTTTAAACCAGAAGAGTTTTTTGAAAATGCAGAAGCCGATCGTGAAGTACCAAAGGTTCAATTTTAGGCTTACATTAGTAAGCTTTTTTTAAAGGAGAAAGTTTGATGAAAAAAATAATATATACATTAATTATAGGGTTTTTAATAATTTGCCCCATTAAAGCTTTAGCTAGAGATAGTATTAGTAATTACTATGTTGAAGCTACTGTGCAAAGTAATGGGGATCTTAAAGTAAAAGAACTATTTGTGCTTGATGGTACATTTAATGGTTTTGAGCGAATTATTAGATATAGAAATAGTGATTTATCAGGAGAAGATACTTTATATAATGGTAGTGATATCGAACTGACTAGTATTAAAGCACTAAGCGCTTCAAGTAATATTTCTTTTGATAACCTATATGATGCGGGAACAGTCTTTTCAGAGGTTAGTAGTGCTAGTAAAGGCAATTTTGGCGTTTATACTAAAGAAACAATAATAGGTGGTTATTCTTATTTGATCTATAATCCCAGCTCTAGAGGATTACGTGGTTTTTTTCTTGAATATACCATTAAAAATATTGGCATTGTTCATAACGATGTGGCAGAAATATATTGGAACCTTTTTTCTGATGAGTTAAATGAGTATATTGATAATATGGAGATTATTGTTAATATTCCAAATAACGAAGAAGAAATTAGAGCATGGGCACATGGACCATTAACGGGCGAAATAGATATTATTAGTAAAACACAAATTAAGTTTACTATAACAGATTTATACGCTAATACAGCTCTTGATGTTAGATTTGCTTTTGATACGTCCGTTTTAAAAGATTCTACTAAATTAAGTGGTAAAGATGTTTTAGATGATATCATTGCTTATGAAACTATTAAAAGTGATGAAGCCAATGATTTACGTGAAGAAGCTAGAGATATAGTGCAAAGAGAAAAAAATATTGGTTATGTTATTATAGGAGTATCAATTTTATATTTTATGTTTCTTATTTATATGATTAGGAAAATATATATTAAGTATGATAAAGAACACACATCTACTTTTAAGACTAAATATTATCGTGATATACCTAATGATTATGGTCCTGAAATTGTTAAATATTTGATGGAACAAAAAGTTGATTCTAAGATATTATCATCATCTTTACTTAATTTAATAGCTGATAAGTTTATTAAAGTAGAAAAAATTAAAGGTGATAAATATAAACTTGTTAAAACAGGAGATATGCCAAGAAAACTTACTGAAGCTGAAAACAAATTATTTATTTGGTTTTTAGATAACATTGGTGATGGAACAAGTGTTAATTTAGATGATATTAAAGTGGCAGCTAAAAAGGATTATGAAAGATTTTTAAGTCATTATGAAAGTTGGAAGGGAAAAGTTTTACAAGAAGCAATAGCTAAAAACTTCTTTGAAGACAGTAGCAAACCTAGAATGCAAGGCATTTTACTTTCAGCATTTGGTTTCTTTTTAGCCTTAGCAGCACTTAATTATCCTGTTTCAGTATTAATTATCTTGCTTTTGTTCACATCCGCAGTAGGAAGTTTCGTATATTTTAATTCTATTAGTAAAAGAACCGTCTATGGTAATGAAGAATATTTAAAATGGAATGGTCTTAAGAATTTTATTAATGATTTTGGTCAATTTGAAAATCGTGATTTACCACAAATTGTCTTATGGGAAAAATACTTAGTTTATGCTTCCGTGTTTGATCTTGCTAAAAAATTATCTAAAACAATGAAAATTAAGTTTGAAGAAATTAATCCTAATTATAGAAATACAGATTTAGTTACAGATATGTACATGTTTAATACTTTTTCTAGATTAAATCATGTTGTTGCTAGCAGCGTAAATAGTGCGATGACAACAGCTTATTCAGCTAAAAGTATTGCTGAATCACGTAATTCATCAGGTGGTGGCTTTGGTGGTGGCTTTTCTGGTGGCGGCGGCTTCGGCGGCGGTGGCGGCGGCGGTGGTCGTTTCTAAATTTTATTTTAACTTTTAATATATGGCGTTAATAGCGCCATTTTTTGTTTTTTATTCAATAAAAATATTTTAAAAAAAATAAATATGTGTTAAAATTAATATAGGTAGGAGTGATAGGATGCTTTATTTTAATTTTGCTTTAGCTATTTGGTATCTTATATATATATGTTATACAATTTATTTATATTTAAACTGTAGTGTACCTTATGATAGTAATATCAAAGGACCTATTACTAAGGCGCCTAGGTTTATTAATCCAGCTGCTCTTTCAATCCTTTTTTATAACAAGATTACACCTGAAGTTTTAACGTCAACCATTCTTATTTTGATAAAAAGAGGCAGTTTAATTATTAAAATGAATGAGGGACAATCTTATATATATAAACCATCACATGATATTAGTACAAGTGATAGTCAAAGAATAATTGTCGATTTACTTATTGATACAATAGGTAATGGTGAAAAAGTAAGCATTAAACAAATACATGATTTTTGTAACAACAATCATAATAGTACAGACTTTTTAAATGACTATTATATTTGGAAAAAAGTAATTTATAAAGAAATAATGAAAAATACATATTTTGAACCTAAAACAGTATACATTCACATTAAAGATATTCGCTTACTAGGTATTATTCTATTTGTTTTGAATATTATTTTAGGATACCATACTATTTTAGGATATTTTGTTATTATTCCGGCTTTTGCTTTGATGGCTTATTTTAAAAATGTATATAAAAGAACAAGAAAAGCTAATGATGAATATCATAAGTGGTTAGAATATAAAAAATATTTAAAAACTTTTAATAATGAAGATGATAAAGAAACATTATGGAGTCTATACATTTATGGACTTATTATAAAAGCTGACATTAAAAATAATAGTTCTAAGTTTATATTAGATTTAAATAATGCTGTTAAAAGATGTTTTATTAGAGCTAATTTATATGGTAATAGGAGTTTATTTAAGAAATGATATATAGTATTGATAATCAGGAATATAAAGTTATTATCAATAAAAAAAATAATAAAAATACTTATATTAAAATAAATGATGAAGGTAATATTGTTGTTACAACTAATTTTTGGACACCCAAATTTTATATAAAAAGCTTATTAGCTAATAATGAAAAACAAATTTTGAAAATGTTAGAAAAAAAGCAAAAGTCTCTACGAAAAAAGAAAGACTTTTACTTTTTGGGACAAAAATATGATATAATTATAGACAGTAAGCTTTTAGATTTGTTAGTAGAAAAAGATAAAATTACGGTTTCTAGCTTAAAAAAATTAGATGCTTGGTATAATAGTAAAATGAAAATCATTTTTAATGATGAGCTTAAAAAAAATTATGAATTATTTACTGAAGATATTCCGTATCCATCTTTGAAAATAAGACAAATGAAAACAAGATGGGGCGTATGCAATGTAAAAACAAAAGTAGTGACATTAAATGCGCTACTTTTAAAAGAAAAAACAGAAGTTATTGATTATGTTATTATCCATGAACTAGCACATTTAGTTTACCCTAATCATTCTAAAGCTTTTTGGCAACTAGTTGGAAAGTACTGTTCTGATTACAAGCTTTTACGAAAACAATTAAAGGAGTAGTGATATATTTGAAAAAAGTATTTAACATTTTGATGATAGCGGTTATATTAATGCCATACTTTATAGTTCCTAGTAGGGTTAAAGCAGATGATGATCAAACGCTTGGCGAACTTAAAGAAGAACTAACGCAGTTAGAAAAAGATGCTGAAGAAAATGAAAATGAAACGCAATATACCGAGCAGCAGATAGCAGATGCCAAAGAAAATATTAGTCAAATAAAAGAAAATGTTATTCAAATTAACGAAGATATTGCTACTTTAGAAGAAGAAATAGCAGATTTGAATGAAAAAATAGAAGTGAAAAAAGAAGAAATTAAACAAATTTTAAAATTCTTACAATTATCTAGTGGCGAATCAGCTTATTTAGAATATGCTTTTGGCGCGAAAGATTTCACTGATTTTATTTATCGTGCTGCCGTATCTGAACAATTAGCTAATTATAATGATAAACTGATAGAGGAATTCAATCAAATGATTGAAGATAATGAAAAGAAAAAGATTGAATTAAATGATAAACAAGAAGAACTAGATAAAAAGCAAAAAGAATATGAAGAATTAGTTATAGAATTAGGAAATAAGTTAGATGAACTAAAGGATGTTGATTTTACAATTGAAGAACAAATTAAAGCTAGAAAAAAACAATTACAATCCTTTGAAGAAAACGGATGTAGTGATGATCAAACATTAAAACAATGTTTAAATGGTAAAATGGCTTATACTTCTGAGCTATATAGACCAATTGATTATGGATGGGTTACTAGTAGATTTGGGTGGAGAACCTATACTTTAAATGGTAAAGTTATTACTGATTTTCATTATTCAATAGATGTGTCTAGATCGGGCTGGACTGTTCCAGTTTACTCAGCTGGTATTGGTGTTGTTGGCGCTATCATAGAGAAAAGTGGTTGTGGTGGTAATCAAGTTATTGTTTGGCACTATGTTAATGGTAAAGAATATACAACAATGTATACGCATCTTAGAAGTATAAATGTTGATATACTTGATGTTGTTACAGCTAATACTATTATTGGAACTATGGGGGGGAATCCTGCGACGGAAACATGGGATACATGTTCAAATGGACAACACTTAGATTTTGCTATTATGGAAGGCTATTTTATGTCTAATGAGAAGGATTTTAGTTATAGTAAGTATATTGCGACGGCTGTCAACCCTGCTAGTGTGATAAATTTTCCATCAAGCTCAACTTATTTTGCAGATCGATACTCCATTTACAATTAATTTTTATAGTTAAAAATAATTAACTATGATTACAAAATAGATAGGATGCTATTTAGTATTCTTGTAAATAAAAAATCTCTCCTTTATAAAATGAAAATGGAGAGATTTTTAATTTTATATAGAACGTATCTTTTACAAAATTACAATTTTTAAATATAATTTCATAATAGAATTTTTATACGCTTAATTTAGTATTACTTTTTTTGTAGTATAAAGCATATAATTAACGAGGTGATTTAATTATGGAATTTAGTATAGGTGATTTGGTAACAAGAAAGTCATATAATAACGATATTGTTTTTGTTATTACTAAAATAGAGGAAGACATCGTTTATTTAAAGGGACAGTTTGTTAGGCTTGCTGCTGATAGTGAGATAGATGATTTGGTTAAATTTTCTAGTGATAAATTAGAAGATGACGTAGATTTTTTAAGACGAATTCAAATTTATAATGAATTTAATCGTGATGAGTATTTTTATTTGCCAGGTAAAATATTACATATAGATGGTGATATTGACTATCTGAGCAGATGTTTGAAATATTATGAAGACAATAATATATGGGCGATAGGAATAAGCGCTAAAGAAAATGAAATAAGTGGTCAGATGTATGAACTTTTAGAAAAGTATAATCCAAGCATTGTTATTATAACTGGTCATGATGCTTATTATAAGAAGCAAGGAGGATTAAATGATTTGAACGCATATAAAAATAGCAATAACTTTATAAAAGCAGTAAAAGAAGCTAGAAGATATGAAAGCAGCCATGAAAAATTAATTATTATTGCTGGTGCATGTCAATCAAACTATGAAGAACTAATTAAAGCTGGCGCTAATTTTGCATCTAGCCCTAAACGAATTAATATTCATGCTTTAGATCCAGCTGTTATAGCCGCTAAATTAAGTTTATCTGATGTTACTAAAGATATTGATTTAAAAGGAATACTTGAGAAAACTAAATATGGTTCTAATGGATTAGGTGGGATTAAAACTAAAGGAACAATGTATGTGGGGTATCCAAGATGAAAACGACTATTTTAACTCTTGAAGAAGTTAAACAAAAATTAAATGAAAATATTGGAAACCGTGTTTTAATTAAACATAATTTAGGTAGAAATAAAATTGAAAAATACCATGTTATTATTAAAGAATTATATAATTATGTCTTTACTGTTGAAACAGATGAAACTAGTAATAAAGAATTAAAATCATTTTCTTATACCGATATTATTACTAAAACCATTAAAATAGATTATTAATTTACAATTTTTGACAATTTTTAAGTATTTTTTCTTGCAAATGTTAATATTTTATTATATACTTTAGGTGGTATTATACTGAAGGGAGAGATATGCTTGAAAATTACATCAGTAAAAGTTCACAAAATCGATAGTGAAAACTCTAAAATGAAAGGTATTGCTACAGTAATTATTGACGATTGTTTTGTAGTTCGTGGCATTAAGATTATCCAAGGTGAAGATAAGTTGTTCCTTTCTATGCCAAGTCGTAAAGTTTCAGAAGGTGAATATCAAGATATAGTTCATCCAATTAATCAAGAAACAAGAACTGAATTTGAAAAAGCTATTTTTGAAGTTTATAACAATCTAAACGAAGTTGAATAAATCCTTATAATTAAGGATTTTTTATATGGCATAAAAAATTTTCTTAATTTCTTATTATTATTTGTTATAATCTATCCTTATTTTACATTTATTGACAATAGATGATTGACAATATGATAGTTTATAATATATAATTTTTATAGATACAGGATGTGAAGGGAGAATATTGTGAAGAAAAAAAATAGAAATCTCATTTTACTATTACTTATTGTTATAACAGTAGCTTTAGTTTTCCTATTTTATCAATATTTAGAAACCATAGTTATTACATATAAGTATATTAATAGTGAAATTCTAGCAAGTTTATTATTATTGGTATTATTAATACTTATATTGATAATCAATAATATTATTGTTA